>PKWO01000432.1 GCA_003132085.1 Oxalobacteraceae bacterium
CTGGCACTGCGGTATTTGGTGATGATGTTTTGTTGAATATCACTGGGGCGTCCCTCGGACGATGTGCATTGGTTCCATCCGAATTTCACGAGGCCAACGTAAGCCAGCACGTGACTATTATTCGCCCAACTGATCCTCAAGTACGTGAATACCTTCATCTATGCATCTTGTCCCCTTACACCCAAGCTATGATTTGGGGACGACAAGTGGGGATGGCCCGTGAGGGGTTGAGCAAGAAAGTTCTCGAGCAGTTCGAGATTCCATTACCACCCATTGCGGAACAACATCGAATTGTTGCCAGAGTTGCAGAGTTGATGCGTTTTTGCGACGTACTAGAAGGTCAACTACAGCGTTCAAACCAACTGGCTGAGCGTTTTGCTACCACCACTGTAGCAAACCTCACCGGCGTCGCTACTGAACAAGAAGAGGAACCCATGAAAGCTCCGCAAACCGAACTGATTGCCCCGCTTCGCTTGGGGCAAATACCCGATATCAAAGCCAGGGCTCTGTTGGCGACCATCCTGGTCCGCCATAACGGAGAGATGCCAGCGAAAGACCTGTGGCAGCGCTTTGGCGGTGATATCGACGCCTTTTATGCGCAACTGAAAACCGAGGTGGCGCAAGGCTGGATTGTGGAGCCGGAGGTGGCCGAAATGCGCGAAAAGCAAGCCGACCCGGTGAGCGTCTGATATGCAGCTAAGGCGCATCAGCATCCGTACCTTCCGCAATTTGCGCGATCTCGACATTTCATTTGAGTCACAACTGCCTGCATCGAAGGGCGGCACGACGGATGTGCCGCGCAAATCCATTCGTAGCCACGCCCTGATCGGCCAGAACGGCACTGGCAAGTCCAATCTGATCGAGGCGCTGATCACCATATTCCGTGATGTCGATCTCGATCGCGAAGCAGATTTCGATTACACACTGAAATACAACATTCGCGGCCACGAGGTGCACTTGGAGGCAGATACTACCAAGCAAAAACGTCCGTTTGTGTGGATCGATGGGAAGGCCGAATCTCAGAGCTACTTGTTGAAAAATCGCGAGCTGCTGCCCTCCCATATTTTTGCATATTACTCGGGCCGCAACGAGCGCATGGAAACGCTTTTTCAGGAACACCAGCGCCGCTTCAACCGTCAGCAAGAATTTAGTGCGTCGGAAAAACTGAGTGGGGATGCGCTGGCCGGCCTATATCGCAATTCTGAATTTGATGCCGATGCGGCGGCCAAGCTACGCGCAGATATCGAGGGCCGTTCCAAGCGATATGGCGATGACACCCTTCGCCGTTTATTCTACTGCCGTGGAGGGCACAGCCAATTGGTGTTGTTGGCATGTTTGTTGTCCGATGACCCGGTATTTCAGAAGGTGCTGAAAAATCTACACATCGAGTCGCTGGAGTCTGCCCTGTTTGTACTGAAAGAACCGCACCGCCTGCGCGAAAAACGCAAAGGCGGAAGGTTCGATGAAAACGAGCTCAATGAGGGCGACCCACGCTTTTGGTATGCGCGTGGCAACGTGGTAAGTGAATTTCTCGACAAACTCTGGCAAGTGGCCTGGGCGCCGATTGAGCAGGAAGCCACCAAGCAAATCGACTTTCGTGGTCGCAGCGAGAAGCAAAAGCAGCTGTATCTGTTCGTACCCAACCAAGACAAGCTCAAACAACTTGGGGAGCTGGTCGGCGGTACTGACAGTTTTTTCCGCTACGCTGAGGGGGCCTACATCGGCGACCTAATCGACGAGGTGCGCATCACGGTCAAGAAACGCGACGAACACGGCGGCAAGGTTAGCTTCACACAGCTTTCCGAAGGTGAGCTGCAGATGCTCACCGTTCTGGGACTGATGCGCATCACCCGCGAAGACCACTGTCTCTTCTTACTTGACGAGCCGGACACCCACCTCAACCCAATTTGGAAACTGCGCTATTTCGATGACATTGAAGGCGTGCTGACTTCGGATGATGCCGCGCAGACACAGGGTGAATCGCAAATTCTGATCACCACCCACGACCCGATGATGGTGGGTAGCCTGAAACGCGAGCAGGTGCACATATTACGTCGCGATGGCGAGCGTTCGGTGGTGGATGTACCAGATGAACACCCGCAAGGTATGGGCGTGACTGGCTTGCTCAAGAGCGAACTTTTCGGCCTCTCATCCACGCTGGATATCGAAACCGAGCGCCGATTATTTCGACGAAACGAGCTGTTCGTGCAGACCCCGCGTACACCGGACGAAGACGCCGAGCTCAGCCGGTTGTCGGCCGAGCTGGCTGACCTTGGGTTCTCGACCGCCGATTTTCGCGACCCGGACTACGCCCTGTTCGTACGCAAAATGGCGCAGCACCGGCGCTTCCGTAAGCCGACTCTGACTCGGCAAGAGCAAGTGGAACAAGATGCAATTGCCGATTCGATTATTGACGAAATCCTGCGAGAGAGGGCTCGCGAATGATCTTTATTGACTTGGAGCACAAACTACCGACGGACGCTGAATTACCCGCGAACATACGCTGGACTCAAGCCGAATGGGACGCATGGCTGGCCGAATCCGACCGGTTAGTTAAAGAACTCAACAAGCTGGATGCGTCGGGCAAGCTCATAGAGCGCAATCAGCTGATCGACAGTCGTAGCGCTCATTGGGGCAAACTCAAACCTTGGTTGTTGGCGCTTTCTGACGGGAAGTGTTGGTTTACCGAGGCGCGAGAAATAGCATCGCATTTGGACGTGGAGCATTTTCGCCCTAAAAAGGCCGCGCGCAACATCAAAGGCCCCGAGCGAGACGGTTATTGGTGGTTAGCCTTTGACTACATGAATTTCCGCATTGCGGGTACTGTGCCCAACCGCAAGAAAGGAGTGTGGTTCCCGCTGCGGTATGACTCCGTGCGCTCCAAGTTTGCACGGCGCTGTGAACGCGACGAGATCCCGCATTTCCTTGATCCGACCAACGCCCATGATGTCACGTTGCTGGCTTTCGATGAGGAAGGTAAGGCAATACCGACACCAGGTGTTTCACGCTGGGACTTTGTTCGTGTGCGACGAACTGTTGATCGTCTGAAACTCACGGAACATCAGGCTTTGGCTGAGGAGCGGCGCAAGGTTTGGCAACGCGTAACAGCACATATCAGCAACTACGAACTTGCATTGGCCGAATCCAGGCATTCGGCTGGTGCACGGGAACGCGTCAAGATTGAAGCCCGCGAGATTTCGGAACTCACCAAACCAAGTGCTGAACTATCTTCGGTAGCTAAATGGTGCGTCCTACTTCGTAATGACCGGCGACTTACGAGGCTGATCGGATGACTATGCCTTCGAACCAATGATTCCGACTGCCGGTTTCGATTTGATCGCCTAATCCTTCAAGCTTATATAAACGACCTTCGGAATTTTTTCTTACCAAATTTCTTACCAAATCCAGAAAAAGAAAAAGCCGGATTTCTCCGGCTTTCGCTAAGTCTTTTGATTCTATTGGTCGGGACGGAGTGATTCGAACACTCGACCCCTTGCACCCCATGCA
>PKWO01000064.1 GCA_003132085.1 Oxalobacteraceae bacterium
GGTCGTGCCAGACGCCGGTTTCTGCGGCGGCAGGAAAGAGGATTGCAACCATCGAGTCCTTGTCCAAAGACAATTCCCATCCTCTGCAGAAAGCGTGGATTGCACACGATGTTCCGCAATGCGGGTATTGCCAGTCGGGTCAGTTGATGAGTGCTGCCGCACTATTGACAGCCAACAAAAATCCGACCGACACCGATATTGAGAATGCCATGAGCGGCAACATCTGCCGTTGCGGCACTTACAATCGCATTCGTGCCGCCATCAAGACTGCGGCTGCCGAAATGCGCAAGACTGCATAGGGGGACACCATGACAATCTCACGTCGAAATTTTCTGAAAAGCTCGGCTACGGCAGCCAGTGGATTGATGCTTGGCATGTATCTTCCCGGACTCTCTTCCGAAGCGCTTGCCGCCGGCACCATTTATACACCCAATGCGTGGGTTCACATTGCCGACGACAATACCATTACGCTGATCTCGGCTCGTTCCGAAATGGGGCAGGGAGTGTACACTTCAATGCCGATGTTGATTGCCGAGGAGTTGCACGTCAATCTGAAGCAGATCAAGGTGGCCATTGCACCGCCGAATGCGGTCTATGTCAACGCGTTGCTGGGCGCGCAAATTACCGGCGGTTCAACTTCAGTGCGCGATGGCTGGGAAAAACTGCGGATAGGCGGAGCCCAGGTGCGAACTATGCTGATCTCGGCGGCGGCAAGCAAATGGGGTGTCGATCCGGCCCAATGTCACGCCGAGCATGGCGTGGTGTTCGGACCTAATGGCAAGCAGGCAAGCTATGGCCAACTGGCTGAGGCGGCATCCAAATTGTCGCCGCCGAAAGAGGTGGCGCTGAAGGATCCCAAGGACTTCACAATTGTCGGCAAGGCCACCAAGCGTCTCGACACGCCGCGCAAGGTAAATGGCACTGCCGAGTATGGAATCGACGTCAAGTTGCCGGGCATGGTCTATGCGTCGCTTCAGCAGTGCCCGGTGATCGGCGGCAAGGTCAAGAGCTTCGACGCCGCCAAGGCGCGGACGATGCCTGGAGTGATTGACGTGGTGCAGATTAACGATGGCGTCGCGGTAGTTGCCAATAGTTACTGGCGAGCAAAAAAAGCGCGCGATACATTGAACGTGCAATGGGACGAAGGCCCTGTGGCGTTGTTGAGCAACGCGGTCATGATGGATGGCATTCGCGATGCAGTTAACAAGGAAAAGCTGATCAACATCAAGACCACCGGCGATGTTGCCGCTGCGATGGGCGGGGCGGCCAAAACCGTCAAGGCCGAATACGAGTCGCAGTTGCTGGCACATGCAACTTTGGAGCCGATGAACTTTACTGCAGATTATCGCGACGGCAAGTGCCTGCTGGTGGGGCCGACACAATTCCAGCAAGGTGCGCAAGGCGCGGTAGCGGCAGCCCTGGGACTCAAGCCGGAAGACGTGACGTTGCACACGACGTTCCTTGGAGGCGGGTTCGGACGCCGGCTGGAATTGGACTTTATCGTGCAGGCTGCCGAGATATCCAAGGCGGTCGGCAGGCCGGTCAAGCTGTTGTGGACGCGCGAGGACGATACGACCCACGATTTCTATCGTCCGATGGCCTTGCATCGGTTGGCGGCCGGGCTGGATGGCGCTGGAAAGCCGGTTGGAATGACGTTCCAGATAACCTCGCAGTCAGTCACGCAGCGTGCGTTCGGCTTGCCGAAGGAGACGCTGGACCCGTTCATGGCGGAGGCCTCAATTGCCGCCTACGATATCCCCAACACGCAGCACGACATGGTGATTCATGACACCGGTTTGCGCGCCGGCTATTGGCGTTCGGTCAGCCATGCGTTGAATGCGTTCGCCAACGAAAGCTTTATTGACGAACTGGCGGTAGCGGCCGGCAAGGACCCCTATGCTTACCGTCTGGACTTGCTGGACAAGCAGCCGCGTCTGGCCAATGTGTTGAAGCTGGCTGCGGTCAAGGCAGACTGGAGCAGTCCGGCTCCGATGGGGCACTATCGCGGTATTGCGCTGATGGAAGGTTACGACACCTCAATGGCGCAAATTGCCGAAATATCGCTGAAAGGCAATGAGATTCAGGTACACCGCGTGGTGGTCGCGGTGGATTTGGGGCGCATGGTCAATCCAGATACGGTCGAAGCGCAAATTCAGTCGAGCATTGTATTCGGCTTGTCCGCTGCATTGTTTGACGAGGTGACGCTTGAAAATGGTCGGGTGCAACAAACCAATTTCAATAATTACCCGGTGCTGCGGATGTATCAGACGCCCAGGATCGACGTGGTGATCGTCGACAGTACCGAGAAGCCGGGCGGCATAGGCGAACCGGCTACCGCACTGATCGGGCCTGCAGTGGCAAACGCGTTGTTCGCGGCAAACGGCAAGCGCTTGCGCAAGTTGCCGCTCACTGCAGCGAACATCGCACGCGCATAACGTGGCATAGTACGGTCTAAGCCAGATCTGTCGAGCGTGAACGGCGGTTTTTTTTGATGCTGTGAACGTTTTACCCTTCCTCCTTCCCTATAGATGCAAAGGGAAGGTTGGAATGGGGGTATTGCATCATCTGCCAAGTTGTCAATCTGGGCTAGCGGGGTCGGATCGCGCGGACTGTAGCGGTATGTGCAGTCTTCTGTGTAACAAACCATTAAACCATTTGCCGATTGATCGAATATGGACAGCATTGATCTCGAAGTATTGAAAACTTGCCAGCAGTGGGTCGACTCCGATCTGCGTTGCGAATTGGTGACGGTGATCAAGACCTGGGGCTCCAGTCCCCGGCCCGAAGGTGCGACGCTGGCGATCTGCGAAGACGGTCATGTGGTGGGCTCGGTGTCGGGCGGCTGCATCGAGGACGACTTGATTGATCGCGTGCGCAAAGAGGGTATTACGCGCACCGTGCCGGAAATTGTCACTTACGGCATTACCGCGGACCAAGCACATCGCTTCGGCTTGCCATGCGGCGGCACTATCCAGCTCGCCATCGAACCCTTGTCCAAACGAAGCCGGATTACCGAATTGCTGGAAGGTCTGGGCCGGCATGAATTGATTGCACGGCGGCTTGACCTGTCGAGCGGCGAA
>PKWO01000447.1 GCA_003132085.1 Oxalobacteraceae bacterium
ATAGGGCGGCGAGGTTGTTCAGGCCCAAAGCCACAGTCGGATGATCCGGCCCATAGGCTTTCTCCCAGATCGCCAGCGAGCGCTGGTAGAGCGGCTCGGCCTCCACGTACTGTCCTTGCGTTTTATAGACCAACGCAAGGTTATTCAGGCTGGTGCCGACAATCGGATGATCGGGTCCCGCTGTTTGTTCGGCAACTTGAAGCGCCTTCTTCGCCACAATCAGCGCATGGTCATAGTTCCCCTGCCGGTAAAGCGGCGTGAACTCGCTGTTAAGCCGGTCCCATTCAACCCCTTGCGCGTGTGCAGACAAATCCGAACCGAGTGCAAGTAGAAACAATAGCAATGTTCTTGTGGCTTTTTTCATATCTCTTCGTTGTTGCGTTAAACCGGTGGCTGGCGGATTTCAGGATCGTCGTATTTACTCTGCGGGCGATGCGCCGCCCCCTCCAAACTTCCAGCCTTGTTCATCGTCCCGTCGTGTCCCCCACACAGTAAAAAAAATTCAAGAATCGCGCTTATATGACGTTGATAGCAGGCAACACTCGACGTTCGACTGGTCAGACGGGGATTTCCGAGGTGCATTCCCAACGCGTTCGCTGATCTTGCCGGCTACAGGTTTTTCATTGCCCAGCTGAAATACATGTCGTTGCCTGACAGAAATATGTATCATTGCCTCACTGAAACATTCACCCAAGAGGCGAACCCTTGAAAAAGATCATTGTGCCGTTGTTGCTGCTCGCGTGCGGACAAGCATTGGCGTCCTGCGACGAAGATTTTGCTAACGGCAAACTGAATAGCGTGTGCGGACAATCGTTTGCGTCGGAATGCGAAGAAGATTTCGCGCGTTTCAAACAGACGGCTACCAATACGCTGCCCGCAAATTTGCGCGCTGAGATTGCACCAATGACATTGGAGATTGGAGAGTTTGATGATCGGCTTCATGCTGATGGCGCTTCACAGTCAAGCAACTTGCACATAAAAGTATCTTGCAAAGCCGACCCGGAAACAAATGCGGCGGTGATAGCCCATGAAATCGGCCATGTAGTTACTTTCATACTCCACCCCGGTATGCGGCGCGATGTAACGACAGGCTATAAGGCAATATCCTATAGCGTGCAAGAANNTCGCCGCAAAAATATTTACTCAAAGCAACAAAAGCTCTGCGCCTTACCTGAAGATTTTAGATGAACTGTGTACGCAGAGAAACGAGTATTTTTGCGAACGCGCAAAAGCGTGGCGCGGTGGGTTGATTGGCTAACTTATTCTGACGCGGCTTAGGGCTTAGGGCTTAGTAGCGCGAAGAATCATCGCCCTTAGCCCCCGCTTATCCGCTATATTCGTGCGAATGACAGCAAACTTCGGAACGCCATGCCGCCGCGCCGGCTTTACCTTGATCGAGATGATGGCAGTGATTGCCATCATGTCTATTTTGGCCTTGCTGGCGCTGCCTTCATACTATTCCCGCGTGGTGCGCCAACAAATCGAAGGCATTGCGCCGCTGGTCGCCATCGCCGAAACGCCGATCGCGGCGGCATGGGCAGGCACGCAAACCCTGCCGGCCGATAACGCCGCCGCAGGGCTGCCGGCGGCCGACAAGATGGTCAACAACACCGTCAGCGCCGTCCTGATTCAGGACGGCGCGATCAACATCACCTTCGGCAATCGCGCGACCAACGCGTTGAACGGAAAAATCCTGACGATACGCCCGGCGATTGTGGCGGACGCGCCGATCGTGCCGGTGGCCTGGGTCTGCGGCAACGCGGCGGCGCCGCACAACATGACCGTCAAGGGCGCCAACCGGACCACGATCGCAGCGACCTACCTGCCGCTCGATTGCAAGTAAGCGACTGTGCGGGATACGGCCGGCTACGGCTCCCCTACAGCCCGGCTAGCCGCCGGATGTACTTGGTGGCAATCGAGCCGTGCGCCAGCATGCTGTCGTGCACCGACTTGGCGTCGCCGCCGGTCTTGGCCTTCAGGTCGCGCGACAGTGCGTTGAGTTCCAGATTGCCGACGAAGTAGGTCGACAATTGGGTCGAGGTCAACAACGCGCGGCGCCATTTTCCGGCCGCCTCGCCATCTTCCTGATAACCGCGATCCATCATCAGCGCCATTGCTTGCTGCTCGCTCATGTCGCCGGCGTGAATCTTTTGATCGAGAATCGCGTTGATGATCAGGCGCAGGCGCATTTTCAACTGCTCCATTTTGGTTTCCGGGCCGCCGAAGCCGGCATCCGCCATCACTTGCTCGCTATACGTGGCCCAGCCTTCGACAAAGGTGCCGCTGGTGAACAGATCGCGCACGTGGGTCGATTTCCGCACCTTGTTGGCAATGCTCAACTGCACGTAATGGCCGGGCATCGCTTCATGCACGGTCAAGTCGTTCAACATCGCATCGTTGTATTCGCGGAAAAAGGAGGCGGCGCGCTGCGCGCTCCAGTCGGCCGGCGTCGGCGAAATCGCGTAAAAGGTTGCGCCGTTCTTTTCCAGCGGGCCGGCGGGGTCGCAATACGCGACCGCCACGCCGCGCGCAAATTCCGGCATCACGATCACCCGGATCGGGTCGTCCGGCAACGTCAACAGATTGTGGGCGCGCACAAAAGCGGTCGCTTCACCGAGCTTCTGCTTGGCCTTGTCGACAATATTGGCATTGTCGGATCTGGCTTCGGCCAGTTTGTCGAGCACTGCGCGCACGACGACGCGGCCATCGACGCCTTCGGTCGGCTTGCCCGGAAAATAGTTGCGGTACAACGGCAGCGCGGTTTCCAGCATGGTCTGCTGGGTGGCATTCAATTCAGCCTCGGCACTGCCCAGAATTTGCTCCGGAGTCAGGTCGGAATCGAGCGCGTAACGCAACTTCTGGCGGAAATTTTCCTTGCCGATCCGGAAATCGCCGTTGGAACGCGGCAGCAAGTCATGCTGCAACCAGTCGCCGTAAGATTCCAGCGCGGCGATGGCGCGCTTGCGGGCCGGTGCAAGTTTGGCGCGCATGCCCGGTTCGTCTTTCAGGTAGCCGTCCAGTTCTTCCCGCACCAGCGAAATCGCGCCCTTGTTCTGTTGCATCGCGGTTTCCGTAAACACGCGTGGCGGATTTTTGAGATTATGCCGCGCCGCCGCCAGCACCGCCGGCAGCGCCTGCAAGCGGGCGTTCACCGCCGCCAGGCGCTGCTTGAGCGGCGCATAGTCGCGCGCCAGCAAAATGTATAGCCCTTGCGACGGGTTGTAATACAGCGGTTCACGCGCCGGCACGTTCATCACTTCAATATCGAACAGGCGGCCGCGCAACTCGTTTTGCAGGATAGCGCTGTCGACCGCGTTATCGGCCGACAAGTCCTTGGCCGGTATTGCGGCAAGTTGATCCAACGTCCGGTGATACAAGCCGCGGTCGGCGGCGACGCCGCGCAGGCTGTAGTCGCTGGTGCGGCTGTCGAAACGGTGATCGCCCAGTGCGCTGGCGGTTTCCGGATGGGTGGTCAACAGCCGCTCAATGAAGCCGTTGGCCAGCGCCTCATAGCGGGCGTCTTCGCTGGGGGCGGCGCAGACTGCGCCGGCGGTCAGCGTGCCGACACACAGCAACGTCATGCATTGAACGAATTTCCTACGATTGGCAAGCAACATTATATGAATTCCCGTTTTGGTTTTATTGAATTTATCTTTGCAAATAGCTTTGCATCAGCCGATTATATCTTTCCCAACAATCGGCGACGCAGCGATCACTTTACCGCCAATCCCTTCGCGCTTCATCCGCCTCGGGTAAATAGGTCAGGTATTGCACCATACGGGGAAATTTTCCGTAATTAGGCGTAGCGCAATGCGGCAGCGCCTGGTGCCAGATGACGAAATCGCCGGCGTCGGCAGCAACCGGCGCCGCCTTCAGCAGCCGCAGCGCCGACTCCCGGGGATCTACGCCGCGAGGCAACGCGTTCAGCCAATCGCCTATCTCCCCTCATCGCTGCTCTTCTGCGCGAGCATGGCACAGCAAAGCGGATCGAGCAAACATACCCCATTTTTGCTGACGCACGCTTGCAACATTTGCAACGAATAAGTACGATCGGCCATGGACGATCATTGGCGAGCGCTCGCTATCTGATATGATGTTGACAATAGTTTTATCGGCTCACACATCAAACACGATTGCGGATTACGCTGTGGTTTTCGTGACGCGATAACTTCAAAGATCATTCATGATACATACTGGAAATTGTCGCTGCGGTGCGGTGGAAATACGTGTCGATGCGCCCGATTTTTCGCATCTATCAAAATGATCCGGTGGGCGGGATTGCCGATAGCGTCAGCATCAATCAATAAATTACCGGCATCTCCAAAGATCAAAATATAAAGGGGGCAACGTGATCTCGCACGTCTACATCGGAATCGAAGATTTTCCGCTCGCACTTAATTTCTATTCTGCGATCATGGAAGAACTTGGCTTGATGCTGAAATTCAGCGACCCGGAAAAGTCTTGGGCTGGATGGGTTGCGCCAGATGCGCCGCGCCCGATTTTCCTGATCGGCAAACCCTACAACGGACAACCGGCGCATGCCGGTAACGGACAAATGGTGGCGCTCCTTGCGCCATCGCGCCGGGCGGTTGACCGCGCGCACGAAAAAGCATTGTTCATGGGAGCTACGTGCGAAGGCGCTCCCGGCTTGCGGCCGCACTATCACCCAGATTACTATGGCGCATATTTTCGGGATGTGGATGGGAACAAGATTTGCGTCTGCTGCCACGATCACGATGCGTCTTGATAGTTGGGAACTCTTTGGGAGATGCGCACATGAAGTCGTGCAGCAACTCCTAGCCGGCTATTGCCGGTCGCAATTGAAATCGAATCGAATTGCAATAGGATTGCAAACAATTACCCAGCGAGCTTCGCGCTTGCCAACCGATTCAGGCTGACACCTTGCTCGGCAGCTTGCACTGCAAACGCTCGGTCATGACAAGCCCGTCGTGCTGTTGAAGGCAACCGGCAAAACCTCGGCCGAAGCTGCTGTGGGATTGGGGTGCAAGGTCGCGGAATTTGATAGTATGCTATTAACTTTCCGCGACGGCGGATGTCGAGTTCATTTTCCAAAAAATATTACTTGAAGACATGTGCCTGCGTCTTTAACCAAAATTCGCCGGCCAAAAATACAACCAGTGAGGAGAAGACATGGCCCATTCCGTAGTTGAACGCTGGCACGAGATTGTCCGCTCGCGCGACGCCGCTTCCCTGAAAGCATTACTCGCAGACGATGTGGTTTTTGAATCACCGGTGGTTCACGCGCCCCAAAACGGTAAGGCGATCACAACCAAATATCTGACCGCCGCCATGCATGTCCTCAATAACAGTACCTTCAGGTATGTGAATGAGTGGACCGGCCCCCATTCCGCAGTCTTGGAGTTCCAGTCGACTTGCGACGGCATCTTGATCAACGGCGTGGACATGATTACCTGGAACGCCGATGGGCTGATCACACACTTTAAGGTAATGATCCGACCGCTGAAGGCAATCAATAAAATTCATGAATTGATGGGCCAGATGCTTCAGCGCGAGGTGGCCCAGCAGCAGCAACAGTAAAAAATTCCCGCACTTCGGCAAAAATGGCGCGGCAATATCGTTTGTTCGCAGTCGACTACCGCAGTCGACTACAACGGGGCCGGTCGTGATGCCTCAAGAAAATCGCGCATAATGGGACTGCTGTCGAGCAGATTTGGCAGAGCGATCTGAAGCTCGGGATGCCACTGGCAGCCGAACATATAGCCGCTGCCCGTCCACCGAATGGCTTCGATCACGCCGTCGTCGAGTGAGCGCGCCTCGATAATCAAGTCGTTGCCGAGGGTCTTGATCGCCTGATGATGGATGCTGTTGACGCGACAAATGCGCTCCAGAGGAAACAAGGTGGCCAAGCGTGAGTCGGCGACGATCTCGATCTCGTGATGGAAGCCATCGTAGAGCGTGTCATCGCGATGAAGAGCGGCATCGGGATACTGCTCGGCAATGTCCTGATAGAGCGTGCCGCCGCACGCCACGTTGATCAATTGCGCCCCACGGCAAATACCCAACACCGGTTTATTCTGGATCACAAATTCCCATACCAGTTCGATCTCGAACAAATCGCGGATGCGATCGCCGCCCCATTCCGGACGCAACGGTTGTTCGCCGTAGCTCTCCGGGCTGACGTCGACACCGCCTTGAAGCACCAATCCGTCCAGGGCAGACACATAGTCGCGCACGGACACCGCGCCGCGTTGTACTTCCGCGCCTTGACCAAGGGTCGGGATCATGAAAGCGAGGGCGCCGTTGGCCATGATCCAATGCGCCAACGACTGCTCAAGATATTGCAGCGTTTTCCCGGGAAAGCCCAGTTCCTTCGGCGGCGTGTGGAGCAGACGCGCCGAAAGGCCGATGCGAAGCGGTGCTCCGTTCATGGGCTCACGATCTCCAGCGTTCGCATTGTCCTTGCACGACTTCCGGCAATGAGCGCGTAGTCTGCCATGCGGTGCGCAACGCGGCGGCGTCGTTGTGCCCGGCGAGCACATCGGCGCGTACTTCCAGGATGCTTCGGGTAACGGTGAACGGATGGCGGAAAACATCGGCTGCCGTCTGTGTCATCTGGGTGATGCTATTGGCGGCCAGGACGCCGAGGATCAGGGCGGCGAGCAGGATCAGGGCAAAGCCGAGCATGATCCGCGTGACGATTTTTGTTTGCTTAAGCATTCCGCTCCCCGACTGACGCTCACTGTCCCCCGCGACTTGCCGGTCGATGGCAAGGTCAGCAGCATTCTGGCTGCAGGCTGCGCATTATAACTTTCAGGAGATGGCGCGGACGGACTTTCGGCCAAGACTGCCTGTCAGGCCGATCGTGAAAGCACGACTGCCCCAGAAGAAACGGCTGGCACTAGAACCTCAGAGGTGCAAGCCCCTCTGCGGGGGTAAATCCCCTGGGTTGTCACCGAGTAACCGCTCCCCGGTGACAACTGCGGGCACTAGAACCAAGGCAGGGGATCGACGCTGCGCGCAGCGAGAATTCGCCGGAAGGGTTCCGGGTCCTTGATGCCGACGACCGCACCATCGCGCGGCTGGTGATAGTCGAACAGACGCGAAAGCCAGAAACGCAGGGCCGCGGCGCAGAGTTCGTCGCGCCAGGCGTCGCGCTCGGCATTGGCAAGCGGGCGTTCGCGGTCGTAGGCGTGCAGCAAGGCGGTGGTGCGTGCGTCGTCGAGGCCGACGCCGTCAGCGGCCAGGCACCAGTCATTGACCGCCACCGCGACATCGAACAACAGGTTATTCTCGGCGGCGAAATAGAAGTCGATGACGCCCGCAAGCTTGCCGTCGTCGCCGAACAGCGCATTGTCGCGGAACAGGTCGCCGTGGGTCACGCCGCGCGGCAGACGGTCGCGGCGGCTCGCCTGCCTTGCCAGCGCAGCGGCGAGCAGCTGCGCCGCGTCGGCGTCGAGATGCGCAGCGACGGCCTGCGCCGTCTCGGCGTGCCAGTCCTGGCAACGCGGGTTGGCGAGGCGAATGTCGATCTCTGCCGCGATGCGGTGCATGCGGCCAAGGAAAGCCCCAATAGCGGCACAATGAGCTATGGTCGGCTGATCCACCGGCCGGCCCGGGAGGCGCGTGACCAGTGCCGCCGGCCGCGCCTGCAGTTCTCCCAGCAGCGTGCCCGCACGCGAGAGCACCGGGGCCGGGCAAGGCAGGCCACGCCCGGCCAGGCCGGCCATCAGGTCGAGATAAGTCGCAGCACTTTGCGGCGGCAGGCGCTCGAACAACGTCAGCACAAACTGGCCGCGCGCCGTGGTGAGGAAGTAATTGGTGTTCTCGACGCCGGCACTGATGCCGCGCAGATCGAGCAAATCACCGAGGTCGTAGCGTGCCAGCCAGACGGAAACTTCTGCGGGGGTGACCACCGTGAATACCGACATGGCTTACCGGGTCATGCCCGGATTAGCGAAGCGGGCTTCATGACTTTGCTCGGGCAAACGCCTCGAACTGGTCTGCCGGCAATGGCTTCTGAAGAAATAGCCC
>PKWO01000169.1 GCA_003132085.1 Oxalobacteraceae bacterium
GTGGCGGTGGAACTGGTAAACCTGCGCGTTGCCGGCGATGCGCCGCCGCGCAAACGATTCACGCCCGAAGCACTCGGCAATGGTTCCGTGCCGGCGCCAAAGGAGTTTCGACAGGTGTACTTCAAGGAAGCGGGCGGATATCTCTCCACCCCGATCTATGAGCGTTCCGTGCTGCTTGCCGGTTTCACCGCGCCCGGACCGCTGCTGATCGAAGACGCCAGCTCGTCGCTGGTGGTCGGTTCGAAGGGACATGTCGAGCAACTCTCGAGCGGCAATCTGGTTATTACGATTAAGGATTAAGAATTATGAGCACGGCAAATCAAGTGAATACCGTGGGGCGGGCCGCCGATCCAATCTTTCTGGAGGTTTTCTGGACGCGCGTGCGTTCCATTGCGGATGAAGCTGCGAAGCTGATCGTACGGACATCGTTTTCCACTCTGTCCACGGAAGCTAATGACTTCGCTGTCGTAGTCACCGATTCGTCAGGGCGGTCCCTCGCCGAAAACGGCGGAAGCATTCCGTCGTTCATCGGCACCTTGCCGCGTACGGTAAGAGCGGCGCTGGCGCAGATCGGCGCCGATAAAATGCTGCCCGGCGACATCTATATTACGAACAATCCGTGGATCGGAACCGGACATCTTAACGACGTCTGTCTGGTTAAGCCGATTTTCCATAAAGAGAAGCTGATAGGTTTCGCCGCGACTGCGGGTCACGTCCCCGATATCGGCGGAAAAATTCGTTCTGTCGATTCGCGTGAACTGTTTGAGGAAGGCTTCCACATACCGATGATGCGCTTGCTGCGCGAAGGAAAACCCGACGAGACTTTGCTTTCGCTGATCCGGACCAACGTGCGCACGCCCGAGCAAACGGTCGGCGATATCTGGTCCCAGGTTGGCGCGGTGGAACTGGTTGCAGACCGGCTTGGCGAGGTATTGACCGAGTACGCGCTCGACGGCATCGACGATCTCGCTGAAGCTCTGTTCGACCGCGGTGAAGCGGCGATGCGGCAGGCGATCTCGAAACTTCCGGATGGCGTGTACCGCTACGAGATGCAGACCGACGGCTTCGAAAACATGTTCCACTTTGCTGTTGCGGTGAAGATTCAGGGAAGCGAAATCGAATGCGATTTCGAAGGGACTTCGCCGCAGCAGCCGCACGCGATCAATTGCGTGATGGCTTATACGTACGCGATGACCGTCTATGCGATCAAGTGCCTGCTGCTGCCGGATCTTCCGAACAACGATGGCTTGTTCCGGCCGATTCGCGCAGTCGCGCCCGAGGGAACCATTGTCAATCCGAAATCGCCGGCTCCCGTCGGCGGCCGCGCCTGTACCGGCCACTATGTGCCGACAGTGATTTTCGGTGCCCTGCATGCAGTCCTTCCGGATCGCGTGATGGCCGGCGCCGGCTCGCCGCTGTGGATCGCGAATATGAGCGGAACGCGGCCGGACGGCAAGCCGTTCGCCACCGTGCTCTTCTATAACGGGGGTATGGGCGGCACCGCCGGGAAAGATGGTTCATCCGCAATGTCGTGGCCGAGCAATATCTCGCCGACACCGGTGGAGGTTGCGGAGAGAGACGCACCGCTGTTCTTCCGCTACAAGCGCCTGCGGTCTGGATCGGGCGGAATCGGACGTTCGCGCGGCGGGTTGGGCGAAGAGATCTGTTTTGTCAACCAACATGGCGGGCCGCTGTCGATTGTCTTCCTGACCGAACGGATTCGTGTGCCCGCGCCCGGTCTCGGCGGAGGCGAGGCTGGGGCGTGCGGCGAAGTATTGATCAACGGAGCAGCGGTGGATAGTCGTCGTCCACATGTTCTTGCGCCGGGCGACGAGGTGATATTGCGCACACCTGGCGGCGGCGGATACGGTTCTGCCAAAGAGCGCAGTGACGCCTTGCAGGCGTACGACCGTTTGCATGACTATACCTGTTCAGTACCAGCAGAGCGGTGAAGGAGACAGAGACAGTCAGACATGATTTAGCTATATCCGGTTACCACGCAGTTTTTTAAACCCTTACATTACGGAGATAAAATTATGAAAAAGATCATGGCGCTACTAGCGTCGGCCCTTGTGCTATCGACGCTGTACGTGAGCAGTGCCTATGCCGCAGATGTGGCAGCGGATTACCCGAACAAGACCATTAAAATAGTCGTGCCTTATGCGCCAGGGGGGTCTACCGACCTTCTGGCGCGCATGCTGGGCAAAGCCGTAAGCGATNNCATTTGTACAAGTCGCTGCCGTATGACCCGCAAAAAGACTTTACTCCGATCATCCTCGCCACGAAGCAGGCGAGCCAAGTTCTCGTCCACCCTTCCGTTCCCGTCAAGACGATGGAAGAGCTGACCGCATACCTGAAGAGCCGGCCAGACAAGGAGAGCTACGCATCTGCGGGAAATGGTACGCCCGGACACCTCGGCACCGAGATGTACAAGATGATGACCGGCATCAAGATGGTCCACATTCCCTACAAGGGTGGCGCCCCTGCGCTGGGAGCGCTGGCCGGCGGCCAGACGACGATGTCGATCGCGATTCTGCCGGAATCGATGGAGTTGGTGAATGCCGGCCGGCTCCGTCCGCTCGCCATCACGACGCTCAAGCGTTCGCCCCAGTTTCCGAACCTGCCGACGGTCGATGAATCAGGCGTGCCCGGTTTCGAATTGATCTCCTGGTATGGTTTTGTCGTGCGCTCTAAAACGCCCAGGGAGATCGTCGCCAAACTGAACGCGGCGTTCGACGGCGCGCTGCAGGATAAGGCTATGCACAAGAAACTAACCGACATGGGCTTCGACGTCGGCGGCGGCAAACCCGAGGTATTGTCGAACCTGATGCGCTCGGAATCGAAAAAGTGGGGTCAGGTCATCATCGACGCGAAGGTCCATGTCGACTGATGATACTCACGCGGCATGGCTGAGTGTGTTTTATCAGTGCATCTGTGGTTTTGGCGGACTTGTTACGTCAACGTTTGCCGCCAGCGCGGGCACTATGGCGTATCTATCCCCGAGGCTGAGGACAGCATATATTAGATGATGGGAGCCTTCCTGCGGGTTTCGGCGCGCCGTGATGCCAGCCTTGGAGGTTCCACTTTGCTTTTCATTCATATATCAAAATATATGAACAATCGACAAAAATCATTTGTTTGTGTTAGTTAAATTACGGTTTTAAGATTCCAGTGTTCGTGTTGATGGCAACACCTCGCCAAGCGCATGCAAGGCGCCACCTCATGGTGCAGTGCAATGCCGGATTACAAAAAAGGAGAAGTGAAATGTCTGTCGCAAATGCCGCCCGTACACCACCTGAAGCGTGGGATGAAATCGTTGTACAGGTATTGAAGGAAAATCAGGTAAAGCTTATTACCTATGTGCCGGATAAGGTCCTTGCTTCGCTGATCAAGCGGCTGCACGCGGACGACTATTTCACTGTCATTACCCCGGCTCGGGAAGAAGAGGCGGTAGGTATCGTCACCGGCGCCTACATGGCCGGACTGCGTGGCATCGTGCTGATGCAGACGAGCGGATTTGCGACGCTTCCGAATGTCCTCGCTTCTCTCGCGGTTCCCTATCAGATCCCTCTGCTGATGATGATTTCGGAACGTGGCACGCTGGGCGACTTCCAGTTGGGTCAGGCGATCGTTTGCCGGACGATGCGGCCTGTTCTCGAGACGCTCGGCATTGAACACTATGCCATTACGCGTACGGAGGATGTCGAGTTTATCGTTGACCGGATGATCAAACAGGCATTTGCAACCCAGGCGCCCGCGGCGATGATCCTGTCCCCGCTATTGACGAACACCAAAAAGAAGTGAGAGCTGTCATGTCTGCAAATGAAATGAAATCGGCTAGCCGGGATACGGCAAAGGTCATGAACCGCTCGGATATTACTCGCCGTCTCGTGGCGAAGCTCAACAAGGAAGAGGCGGTCATCGGCGGCATCGGCAATACCCATTTTGATCTATGGGCCAGCGGCCAGCGGCCCCAGAATTTCTATATGCTCGGAAGCATGGGGCTTGCGGCGCCGATCGCCTTTGGCGTTGCGCTGGCGCAGCCTGAGCGCCAGGTATTTGCGTTGGAGGGCGACGGCTCGCTGCTGATGCAGCTCGGCGCATTGGGCACCATTGCGGTCGCGAACCAGAAAAATCTGGCGATCATCGTTTTCGATAACGGCGTCTATCAGATCACCGGATCGCAGCCTACGCTCACATCGTATGGCACGGACCTGGTGGCGGTGGCGAACAATGCCGGCGTCGGCCATGTCGGCCTGGCGCGGCTGATGGAACTGGGCCGGGTGCGCAAGATCATCTGCTCGTTCCCGCGCAGCTCCGACCCGGTGGTGTTCGAGACGCTGTACCGCACCGGCAAGATCGAGCTGGAGATCGTGCCGCAGGGCACGCTGGCCG
>PKWO01000066.1 GCA_003132085.1 Oxalobacteraceae bacterium
ACCGCACCACGCAATCCACCGTCCCCGGCTTGCCGCCTCCGGCCCCGCCTTGCGAACCGGTGCTTGACGAGAACGACGGCGGCGGCGTAAATTGCATGCCTGGATTGGTCGGTAAAATAATCGGCGGTTGCTGGAAGCCGGGCGTAAAGCCGAACTGCCCGGCGCTGAAGTTTTGGGTGCCGCCGCCATTGGTCACGTGGATGAGTCCATCCAATACTTGCACATATAGCCCCGGGCTGCGGCCCGCTGCACCCGGCGCGCCGCTATTCTGCGCCAGCTGGAACGGCTTCAGCGTTGCCTTCGGCAGGAAATCCTGCGGCGCGTCGGTTCTCGGCCCGTTCGCCAATGCCGGATTGCCCTGATTGAACTGGGCCGATGCGACCGACGCCAGACTGGCCGCCTGATAAGCGGCAACGTCGGACTGGCTCGGCGGCAGGTACTCGGCAATGAAGATGGTGCCGCGTATGCCGATGGTCGCTGTCGGCGTGTTCAGCCCGAAGCGTTCCTTGCTGCGTTTTCCCAGCAAGCCGGTGATCGAGCGCAGGCCGCCTTTGACCAGGCTGAAGACCGCGTTGTCGTTTTCCGGCTTGGCGTCTTCGTATGAAAAATTCTCTATCTTGAATTGCGTGTTCGGCCTGAGCGTCACTTCACTGTTGTCGATGAACTTGATCCGCGCATACGTGTCTTTTTCGCTGACCAGCGTATCGCCCTGTTCGACGGTTGACTTTTGCGACAGCACCTTGACCACGCCGTCTGCCTTGCGCACCAGCAGCGGACCGCTCAAGTCGGTCACCGTGCCGACCACCGGCGCCGCGTGGGCGGCCCCCGCATACGCAACCCCGGTCAGGGCTAGGGCAAGCAGCCACGCCAGAGCCGGCAGCAGGTTCCTTGCAGCAGTGTTTTTTCGCGGTGTCATTATGTGTCGCTCCTGTATTCGTCGTGCCGGAATAAGTGACGCATTACCCTAGTACGTGGCCAGCATTCTGAAATCCAGCCGGTGACTCCCCTTCGGCGTCGTGTCCGAAGCGTCCACCACCCGCGCATAGTCCACTTGCAACGCCAGGAGCAGGATCGAGAACCACAGCAGGCCGAAGCCGACGCTGCCGATCGATTCTTGCGTCCCTTCGCCCGGCAACGGATTATTGCGCGACACGTAACCGGTGTCATAAAAACCCAGCAAGCGGCACTGCGCCGCGCCGGCGCACAGGTTCGGNNCCAGCGCATCCCCGGTGACTTGCCCATTCAAGACCAGCCGCAACTGCCAATCTTCGGGCAAGGTGCGCATATACATCGCCCCATAGCGCAGCATGCTGTAATTGGCCGACGCACCGGCTCTTGCCGTATTGAAGTCGGCGCTGGCGCCATGATTCCCACCCGGTATGTTGCGCAACCCGCTGACGTAAAAATTCACCGTGCTGGCCGCCGCGGCCCAATTGCCGGTATAGGTCACGTTCAGCGGATGCACGGTGATGTCGTTGCCGAGCGGCGTACCGGCCAGGCTGATGTCGTTCTGAAACGCCTTGTAGTCGATGCCGGCGATCACTTTGGAATCGTAATCGCCCTGCCGGCTCAGGTTATGGTTGTAGCGCGCGCCCAACACCGTGCCCTTGCCGCTTATCGCCAGGTCGAACAGGCCGGCCGATACCGTCCCGGAATTCACATCGGAGTAGCTGCCGTAGAAATCGAGCGAGTCGCCCTGCGCATACAGCGGTATATGGTAACCGGCGCCGTAGACGCTGACCTGGCTGGGATTGGCCAGGCTGGTCGTATACTGCAGGCTCAACACATGATCCAGCCCGCCTATATCGGCATGTTGGTACTGCACTGTCAGGTGATTGCGCCCGGTGTGCTCGTCACCCGTGTTGTCGACACCGATACCGGCAATCCACGGTTTTTCGTCGGCAACTTGCAATACCGCATTCACCTGATCGTCCTGGTCGCCGCTTTGCAGTTGCAGCGTGGTCTTTTTCGCCGGGTTTTCGTTTGCCACCTTCAGGCTGGCCGAGACTTGCGTGAGGTTCGGCGATTCGCCTTCGCGCAGCCCGGGCAGGCTTCTGCGTATGTTGGCTTCGTCAAAGTGCCGATTGCCTTCCACCGCAATCTTGCCGATCCGGGTTTCTATCACTTGCAGATGCACGACGCCGCGATTAAGCTCCTGCTCCGGCAACACCACTTGCACAATGTTGTAGCCTTTTTGCCGGTAGGCGGCCTCCAGCGCTTCCAGCGCCATCTGCACCGAACCGAAATCGCGCTCCTTGCCCGCATACGGCGCCAGCAATTGATCCACCACCGCGCCCGGCAGCAGCGTGTTGCCCTGCACCTCAAACCGGACGATCTCGAACCGGCCGATCGGGCTGCCGCTTTCCGTTTCCGCCTGCACCATGATTGCGCACGACATGACGGCTAGTCCCGCAGCCCGCGCTATCCAATGTGACATGTGATCGGTCATGTTATGGCTTTTCCGGATGTTGTTTGCCCGTCGGCACCGGTCGGTGCCGCCCCCTTTTTTTACATCCTGCTTCCAGCATCCTACCGCCACCGGCGCTGCGTTGATCGCCCCACGGACTCGGGCGCGGCAAGCGCGACTTCGGCTCAAGCTGGAATTCGCCAACCCGGGCAAACACGTTGTTTGTTGTTTTTTTGCCGTCCGTTTTTCGAGCCTGCAGATTTGGTGAATAGTAATAAACTAATGTGAATTATGCAATCTAAATGCACAAAGATAAGAAAATGACCTTAGTTGCCCGCACAAGCGAACCAGGCGCGCTGCATGTCTGGCATGCAGCCGGGCATGCAGGGGACACGCGGGGTTGGAAACGCGCGCTAAAGGCCGAGATAAGCCTGCCGGACAGCTGGGTCGTCGATCAAGGCGTCGGCGCGCCCGCTGTGCACAATACGCCCGGTTTCCATCACGTAGCCAC
>PKWO01000155.1 GCA_003132085.1 Oxalobacteraceae bacterium
CGTTAAACAGGCTTTCACTCTCGACCAGCAGCCGCAGCCGGCCTTTGATGCCGGTATCCTTGAACATGGCAATGACGGCAATCGGATCGGTGGCGGCAATCAGCACACTGAACACCAGCGCAGGGGCGAGCGGCCAGTGCAGGAAATACACGATTCCCGTTGCCACAAAGACAGCCGAAATGACAACGCCGAGCGTGGAGAGCGTGACAATAGGCAGCATATCCCGCCGCAGCTCATTCCAGCGCATGCTGAGCGCAGCCTCGAATAGCAGCGGCGGCAAGATCAGGTCGAAAATGAAATCATGGGTGAGCATCGTCCCGGTTTGGAACCTCGCGACCGCCAGGCCGATTCCGGTGATGACGAGTCCTACCGTGTACGGAAGATGCAAGCGCCGGGCGATGATCGCCACCAGAATGGCGACGCAAAGCAACCCGATAGCGCGCGTGAGAATAATATCCATGAACCGAATTTTACCTTACGCGGACAAGCGAGACGCGCATCCGCGCAGCAATCTTCGAACAGAAGAACGTCAGCTAGAGGAGTATCGGCAACATGCACTGCACGTGGCGCAAAAACGCGGCGGCGCCAACCACTGCTTTGGCCGCGCCAAAAGACATGGCGGCTCATAATTTTTACACAATTTTTACGCGCTTGGCGGCCATAATCATGCTAATGGTAGAAGAACGCGGCTGACAGGCCGGCCGACGAGTTACCTGGACAGTGGAGAAAATTTTGTCGCACGAATCGGTTTCCCCATTACCCTCTGCATCGCATCACGCGCAATCGATGCCGACCCTCGCATTAGCCGCGCTTGGCATCGTATTTGGCGATTTGGGCACCAGCCCGCTGTATGCATTGCAGGAAGCGTTTCACGCCGAGCGTGGTGTAGCGCCGACTGCGGACAATGTCATGGGTTGCGTATCGCTCTTTCTATGGTCATTGGCGGTCATGGTCAGCCTGAAGTATGTGCTGGTCTTAATGCGTGCAGACAACCGCGGCGAGGGCGGAATTCTCGCGCTGCTTACGCTTGTGATCGGCGAGCGCAAGAATGGCAGCACCGGCCGGCGCGCCAAACGATGGATTTTTCTGGCGCTGATCGGCACTGCAATGCTGTATGGCGACGGCGCGATCACTCCGGCGATTTCCGTCCTGAGCGCGATTGAAGGCCTCCAAGTCGCCACTCCGGCATTCACACCCTATATCGTGCCTATCACGGTTCTGATATTGATCGGGCTGTTTGCCATTCAACCATTTGGATCAGGCAGAGTCGGGGCAGTCTTTGGTCCGATTCTGTTATGCTGGTTTTTGGTGATCGCCCTGCTCGGCCTGCACGCGCTGCTGCAAAATCCGGCAATTTTGGGCGCGATCAACCCCATGCATGCGATTCGGTTTTTTTCCCGCAACGGCTGGCACGGCTTCATTGCACTGGGCGCGGTAGTGTTATGCCTAACCGGAGGCGAGGCGCTGTATGCGGATATGGGGCACTTCGGGCGCAAGCCCATCCAATTTGCCTGGTACGGTCTGGCGTTGCCCGCGCTGACACTTAATTACTTAGGGCAAGGCGCGTTACTGCTGGACCAACCGGCGGCCGCGAGCCGTCCATTTTATTCGATGGTGCCCGTCTGGGGACTTTATCCGATGGTGATCCTAGCGACGCTGGCCACCATCGTTGCATCGCAGGCATTGATCGCCGCAGTATTTTCCTTGACGCGCCAGTCCGCGCAACTGGGCTACAGCCCGCGCGTCGAAGTGGCGCACACGTCCGGCGCAATAATCGGCCAGGTCTATCTGCCGACACTGAACTGGACGCTGATGGTTGCCACAATCGCCATCGTCCTGTTGTTTCGCACATCCGATAATCTGGCTGCGGCCTTTGGGCTTGCAGTTTCAACGACCATGGCAATTACCACCATACTATTTGCGGCGCTGGCGTATACACGATGGAAATGGTCATGGTGGTCGGTGGCCGCGGTAGCCGGTGTTTTCCTGGTTGCGGATACCGCATTTGTACTCGCCAATACGCTTAAATTCCTGGACGGAGGCTGGTTGCCGCTGGCGATTGGCGCAGTGATTTTTTCGATCATGGCTTCATGGTTTGGCGGTCGCGCGACATTGACCAGCGAACGGCGCGAACGCGCGTTTCCGCTCGACGCCTTTATCGACAGCCTGGCCTTGTCGCCGCCCCATCGCGTGACCGGCACAGCAGTGTTCCTGACCGAGGAAACGGACGTCGTGCCGGTCGCGCTATTGCACCATTTGAAACACAATCAAGTGTTGCACGAGCGCATTGTGCTGCTGACCCTGGTGACGGAGGAGGTACCGCGCATGGCGGAACATGAACGCGTGTCGGTTGTCGAATTGAAGCTGGGCTTCGTGAAGGTGGTGGCGCGCTACGGGTTTATGGAAGAACCCAACGTTCCACGCGCGTTGCAACTCGCCACCGATGTCGCAGGCTGCGAATCGTTGGACCCGATGACGACCACCTATTTCCTCGGTCGCCAAACTCTGGTGCCGCCGCATCGCGGGCAAGGGAAATGGTGGAGATGGTGGCATCGCTGGTCGCTCAGCTTGTTTATCTTATTGAGCCGCAACGAACATAACGCGATCCTGCGTTTCGGCCTGCCGCCCAATCGTGTTGTCGAACTCGGACAGCATGTTGAAATGCAGTGACGAGGTCGACCGGCAAGACCGTTACACGTTCACCGCGCGCGCGTTATTACCGCGTTGAAATACAGCGCAATACACGTTCCGCATCTCGGGTCGGACGCATTCTTGCGCTGTCGCGTATTCACTGATATCCGGCGCCGTGATGACTGCCCGCTGTGCGTCGAACAAGTCGGAAACCAACACGCTGCGGACGTTCATGTTTGGAATACCTGTGGGGAAGTCCAGGACCGTGCCCAATTCATGGGCGAAGAATCCAATTTGAACATCCGCGACGACTAACAATACGCGAAGCGCCGGGTTGGCGCCGGCGGCCGCACCGAGGCGCTCCTGAAATTTCAGACGGCACTTCAAATCAATCGCCGCGGATTGACTGAAAAGAACAACGACTTCCGCCTTTTTCAGTACTGCTTGGCTCCCGGCAGAATCGTCGTCCGCCAGATCGACAACCACGTCGTTGTAGCGAAAGCCAACATCTTCAAGTTCCGACTGGAAGCTGGTATCCGCAATCTGATGCGAAACCGCTCTGCTCTTGACGTCGACAACCGTCCATTCGCCTTTCAGTCCGGCGGCCGGCGTATGCGACCGACGAGCGAACAAGACGTTTCTGCCTGCCAGAGCACGAAGCGCCGCCAGACTATTGGCAAGATGCGCCCGCCCGGAATTGTCGCACCCGCCCGTGAGCGCAACGATCATCGCTTCCGCTCCTAATACGCGTGCTCAGCGCGCTTCATTTCGCTTCTGCATTGGCCGGACGTGCCGGACAACGCGGGAATTGCCATCACTTGTTCCAGCGCGGCAGCCAATTTTATTCTGCAAGTTTGCGATACTGCGGTCATCGGCAAACGTAGTTCTTCGCATATGCGCCCTTGCATCGCGAGTACGGCCTTGATTGGCGCCGGGTTCGGTTCGGAGAACAACAGCCGGATCAACGGCAACAGTTGATTGAAAACGGCCCGCGTCTGTTCTAGGCGCCCGGTTCGCACCAGGTTGTACAAGTGCACGTATAGATCCGGTCGAATATGCGCGGCAGCAGAGATCGCGCCATGCCCGCCAAAGNNTGCCAAAGCAAAGCGTCGTCAGGATTAACGTGTCGTCGCCGCTGAACACCTTGAGCGGCGTCTGATTAATGATATCCGCCAATTGCGCAATATTGCCGCTCGATTCTTTAATCGCCACAAACTGCGGATCGCCGGCAAGCGCAATTACGGTCGACAGATCAATATTGACACCCGTCCTGGATGGAATGTTGTAGAGGATGATAGGACGGTCGGTTGCATCGGCAATCGCGCGAAAATGCAGAAGGATCCCCTCCTGCGAGGGTCGCACATAGCCAGGGGCGGACACCAGGAATCCGGCTATATCGCGCTCGCTGAACGATCTTATCTTGCTCGCGACGGCGCGCGTATCGCTGCCGCTGATACCCATCACTACCGGGTATCCGGGACCGACCGCTTCGCGCACTGCGGTCAACACCGCAGTCTGCTCGCCGGCGTCGAGATGGGATGCTTCCCCCGTTGTGCCGCACACTACCAGGCCGTGTATTCCGCTTTTGGCCAGCTCGGACGCCAGGCGTTGCAGCGCATCGAAATCCACGCATCCGTCACGGAACGGGGTGACGATCGGCACCCAGATACCTTCAAAGGGGCTGCGGGTGGGGAGCCCATCGGACACTGGTAACGGGCGGTTCCCTCGCAGCATATTCATGCTCATTGGAAGCGCCGCATCGCTCGCAAGCCGGGAGCCGGAAGAAGTAATCATCGTAGTCTCAAGAATGGGTGATTCGACCGAACTCGGCGCTGGGCAANNGTCGGCACCAGCGTCCGCGGAATCATCGGGAATCCTGTGGCGCAAAAGTCCCCAGTTGGACGCGTTGCGCGTGTTCCAGGGTTGCCGCCATCACGCGATCGGCGATCGGGGCGGTCAGGCAGAGGCATACCTTCATCTTTCTGGCGTGATCGATCGATTGAATCCGTATGAACGCCACCATTTCACCAAACGTTCCGATGACGATGTGACGCAGAGTTGTCACGCTTTCGGCGCCGATCGTGATATGCATCGTCGATCCCGATGCCGCCGGCCTGGATCGCGGGATTGGTGAAACAGGTCGAAAGTCGGGGGCAACCTCTACGAAGTCTTCATTGTGCAATGCCCGTCGCGGCGAAGAGAAAGCTGACTTCACAGTCGCCGCGCGGCTGAATTCGCCTGAAAGTCTTTGTTCTGCGTTCCGAAATTGCAAAATATGCTTGTCGTGGCGCAAAGTTCCGTGGTTCATAAAAGGCCCGTATCGGTGGTTTCCTTGCAATGAAGATTAGCAGTTTGAACGTAAAAAATCCCTATAGAGTGTGGGCAAAGTCGTAAAAAATTTGTAAACACTTCGCTCGCATTTGACTTGAAGAAACGGCAGGTGCGGCGCGGTCCGGCGCGACGAAGTTCGACTAACCGATAAGCGCCCGCATCGACTTTATCAGCGATCGGTTTAGGGTGACGCTGAATTGGAAGCGAATGGCGCGCAAGGTGAATCGCCGGCGCTTGATGACAAAGGCCGGCAACAGGAATATTTGAATCGATGAGCAGATGCTCAATGCGATAATGCGCATTGAGCATTGATTAAAATCACTTACGGCAAATTCGTCAGCACAGAGTCACGCGCAAGTAGAGGCCGGGCCGCGGGTGGCGACGCGATACGGAGTCTTACGGCTTGTATGCCACGCCGCCGAGTCGTTCGCCGGCTGCGGCCGTCTCGAGCACGGAAAACGCAGTGTTTGTGGCGGTCGAGTTGGCGCCGACGGTAATGGAGACCAGTTGGTTTGGATCGGCGCCGAGGTCGTGGGTCGCTTCGTCGCTGACGGTCGAGGTGACTCCGAAAATCGTGAACGACCCGTCGGCATTGGTTTTGCCGGAAATGTTGCGCAGGCCGTCAGTCTTGACATTCCAGGGCATGCCGGCCGTATAAACAGCCTGGTCCAGCAAGCCGCTCTGGAAAGTGGCAACCTTGTTCCAAGTGCCGCCAACCAGCTTATACTCGATCAGGCCGGCGAAACCGGTAGTCTTGCCTGCCACTCCCAATCGAACGCCATCGCCTTCGTCCGCTACGAATAGCGTATTGGCGTCGCCGAACCAGATTCCGAAAGGATGCGGCGTTGCGGTCAAGGTTGCCTTGGCTTCGGCAACTTTCTCGGAGAGCGTATTGAATCCGGGGAGGATCGTGATTGTAGCGCCGCTGAGGCCGGCTCCATTCGCCAGAGCGCCGGCGGCTCCGACCTGATACACGGAATTGACGCCATTGCTGCCGCTGCCCTTCGTGACATAGAGAGTGTTATTGAATATGGTCATGCCGCGAAAATTGTCGTCCTTGCCGGTCTTGTCGGCAGCGTAGTTTTTGCCGGGATTTGCCGGGTCAGGCACCTGCGCGAGCGAAAAGCCGCGCTGGTAGCCGGTGCTGCTGCCGAAAGTGCCTACCACCAACCCGACTACGGTGGTGTTGCCTGCGCCCGGGTTGCTTGCCGAGATCATCTGCACGCCGGTGTTGTCGCTGAGCGCACTCAACATGTTGCCGTCGCCGCTGCCGTTGCCCGCATTGCCGACCATGTAGTAATTGCCATTCGCCAGGACCGCAGCGCGACCGTTATTGCCGCTGTATGCGTTCACGCTTGTCACGGTAAGGTTGCCGCTGCCGAGATCGAGTTGCGCGACGGCGCGTGGAAAAGTCGAGCCCACCGGGTTGGTCGAATCAAAGACGGCAGACGTATTCGAGTTCGATACGTCCAACTGATTGACCGCCGCTTTGTAGCCCATGAAAGTGACGAAAGAGCCGTCGGTGGACACATTCAATGCCAGTTCGGACTTTGAAGCGAAGCTGGAGGTAATCTTGCCGGGGTCGACGGCGATAGTGCCAAGCAATGTTCCGGTAGTCAGTCTCTGATCCAGAAAAATGGGGGAGCTGACACCGAAAGACGGATCGGGCACCTCATTTTTGAATACGTTCGGAAAGCTGCCGTCGGCAGTGGCCGTGCCGCCGCCAGGCAACGCTTGGCCGACTGCGACAGTAGATGCGGCCCCCGCATACACGGTGCGGCTGACCAGCAGGTTGCCGCCGCCGACGAAGGAATCGCTGCCGCCGCCGCAGCCGGCCAGCAAGACCGCGAGGCCAATAGAGAGGCTGCAGGCGTTGCGTCTAGTCGCGAAAATCGAGGAATAATTCAGCATGTAAAGTCTCCGTTGCAATGTGTATAAAAATGTTGGATTTATAACAGCCGGAGACTAACAATGACATGTGACAGCGTGATTACATTGACATAAAGACCCACATAAACAATGACGCCTCGCCTGTTTACCGATGCCGGCCGGCGTGCAATCGCATCGGCCTGTCAAGCCTTTGATCTGACAAACAGCTCGAACCGGTCGGCCGGCAGAGGCTTGCTATAGTAATAGCCCTGCATCTCGTCGCAACCCTGTTCGCGCAGGAAAGCCAGTTGCCCTGCCGTCTCCACCCCTTCGGCGATGGTTCGCAGTCCAAGACTCTTCGCCATGTGGATGATGGCGCCGACGATGGCCCGGTCTTCCGG
>PKWO01000459.1 GCA_003132085.1 Oxalobacteraceae bacterium
CTTGCTCACCTGGAGCCGCGCGGCCAGTTCGCCCTCCCTGATTTCCGCCCCCGGCGGTAATTCGCAGCTCAGGATTTCAGCGCGCAACTGCGTATAGGCGGATTCACGCAATAACTGATTCCCAGCGTTTTGCAGTGGAATTTGGCTAAGTGTCATAGTCGCATTTCAGAATATTACATTCAACACGGTTTTGATTATCTAATATATTACGAAATAGAGCAAATCAATATGATCTGAGCACGTTAGCCAATCAACTCCACCTTTGAAATAACATTATTTGCCAATTTCATGATGCTAAGTCAATTTATTTTGTGATTCGTAATATATCACCTATCTATATTTCTTGCATTTAATTTGATGCGGAGAATGGGCTGAGCCTGGAAACGACCGGCATAAATTCGCTGCCGACTTGCTTCGCTCGAATGCCAGGGCAGGGTGGTTCGTCATCGCCTTCGGCAATAGGGGAGGCAGATCGGCTTAACCGAGGCGGTGTTGGAATGCACGCCGTCGTGCACGCTGTTTTGGATAGGCAGATTGCGTACGCGAAGGGGAAAGCAGGAGGGAACAGCAGCGCGATGCGATTTGCCGACCGGTTCAGGCGCGATGCACGCTTCGTTGCGAACGTTATTGTCCGGGTATCTTTCCGACCGTGAGCTCAATCGCCGCGTAGTAGGCAGCAAGATCTTGGATATCTTGCGGCGAGAGCGCCTGAACCATCACCGACATCTGCTCATTTTTACGCTCGCCGGCTTTAAACGCCCTCAATTGCGCGACGATGTAATTCTCGATCTGACCGGCAAGGTTCGGCGCTTCCGGCACCTTCGAGCGCCCGTCCAGCCCATGGCAATTCTCGCACATCCGGGCTTTTTCATGGCCTGCCTTCACGTTGCCCGCAGCATGGGCTGCACTCCCGGCCACGAGTAAGATCGACGACAATACAGGCGCGACGATTCGCGCCGCCATCAATTGCATTGAATTCATTGCGGCCTCATTTCAGCAGACTGGTATCAGACGAAAGACGACGGCCCAGGCTTTCGCCGGGGCCGTCGGTTCCCGCTACGAAATAGCGTTACTTGCCGTCGTACCAAATGCGATAGACCGCACCCACGAGGTCATCGGAGACCAGCAGCGAACCATCCCACGACTGGGCGACATCCACCGGACGGCCCAAATAGTGACCGTTTTCATTCCAGCCCTCGGCGAACGGAATCGATGGTCCCGCGACGTGGCCATCCGCCTTGAGGAAGGTCACCATGACACGCGCGCCGATGGGCACCGTGCGGTTCCACGAACCGTGCTGAGCGGAGAAGATCGCGCCTTGATATTTTGCCGGGAACATCGTGCCCGTGTAGAACATCAAACCCAAGTCCGCAGCGTGAGCAACCTGTTCCACTTCGGGGAAGACGATGTCGGCAGGCGGCTTCTCGTCCTTATACTCGTTGGTGCGCGTATGTCCGCCGCCATACCACGGGAAGCCGAAGTTCTGCCCCATCTTGGTAATGTGGTTCATCTCGCCTGGCGGAATATCGTCGCCCATGCCGTCGACCTGGTTGTCGTTGGCCCAGAGCGTCTTGTCCTTCGGATTGAAGTCCATGCCGACCGGGTTGCGCATGCCGATCGCGTAAACTTCGCGATGGCTACCGTCCTGGTCCATGCGGATGATGCCGCCGATTCCCAGTTTCCGGTACATGTCCATCTTCTCTTTGGGCGGCACATTGTAGGGCTGGCCCAACTGAATGTAGAGTTTGTTGTCCGGTCCGATACGGCATTCGCGCGCGGTGTGGTTGTAACTTTCTTCGGAAGTCGGAATCAGTTTTCCTTCGGGAACGACAACGCCGACCGCTACATCCGGGCTTTCATAGAAGAATTCCGCGGCCGGGTACTGAAGGACGCGATTCTGTTCAACGACAAATAGGAAACCATCCTTGGAAAAGCACGGGCCATTTGGAAGAACCTTCGGGATCGAGGGGGCGAATTCCTTCACCTCCTCGGCGACGCCGCTGCGTGCGCGGTCGGTAACTGCATAGATCTTTGTTTTGCGGGTTCCAACAAATGTCACCACGCCTTGCGGTCCGACCGCCATGTGACGAGCATCGGGGACCAACGCATAAAGGTCGATGTGGAACCCGGGCGGCATCTTGATCTTGGCCAGGGTCTGCTTGACCTGATCGGCCTTTGGCCCGGTTTGCGGAATGCTAGGCCAGTCGACCGGAGCGGTCTTGTGCATGCCTCCCAGTGTTTCGATCACATCGTCCGCCTCTGCGGCGATGGGACCAATGGCAAAGGCAGCTAGCACGCCTGCGAAAGCAAAGCGAATCTTCATATTGTCTCCTCACGTTTAATTTCTGGACATGATTGTTTTACGCCATGAATTAGGACTTTTATTTTGGCGCTAGAGCTAGGTTATCTGTAGTTAAACTGACATGTCAATATTTAACTGACATCTTACAGTTTACGCCAAGCAACTTCGCCGCCTTTGACATGCCGTTGTCACGGCGGACCAGTGCCAGACCGACGGGTAAAGATTCTGTCTGACGCGCTCGTGCGGCGCAGCCGCAAGCCGGTGCGTAGACTTGTATCGGTCGTTTAGCTGATCGGGAATCGCCGGATTTCGTGCTTCGGCAGCATGCGATGTTTGATTGCGCTACTTTGTCAAATTGAGGTCGGCAAACCACGTTTCCAACGCTTGGCGTTGCGCTGGCAATTCCGACCCGGCATGCCCGGTAAAGCGCCGCCACTCATCTAGATACCGTTCGGAAACCATGGTAAGCATGGGCACGCCGTTCGCCATTAGCGCCAACATCTCGGCTGCAAACCCGCCGCCGCCCGCTTCCAGTCTGCCGAAGCGGTTGACGATGACAAGGTTTGCGCCGTCGGCCAAGGCGCGCCGCAAGCTAACGCTGGCAGCCGCCACGCCGGCGGGATCGACGCGGCAAGAAACGGAACCCGGGCCGAGGTTCTGCGAGATTAAAAAGCGGTTGCCGTCTTCAAGGTCGACAAGAACCATTTCGCAGGCGCAGTGATCGTCGCGTGCCGTTTGGGTCTGTACCACGCCTTGCACGCGCCAGCCAAGCCCACGTAGGC
>PKWO01000389.1 GCA_003132085.1 Oxalobacteraceae bacterium
GTTGCTGAATTGCCCGCACCGACTCGACTGTGCCGCAAACCCGGCAAAGAGGCGCGGCTTCACTTTCGTTCGCGGCTAATACCGTTGCGCTGGTCGCTTGCGAGGGCACCGAAGGGCGGCTGTTTGCACTATTCGCATCCGGCGCCGCGATGGGTGACGGTACGCCCGCAGGGGCACTGACGGCCGGCGCTGCTGACCCATGCGAACTCGGCAACACCCCGGTAATCGCTGCCACGCCGAGCAGGCAGACGGCGATCACCGACACTGCAGCGCCGGCTATCAATGGATGAATTCGACTGGATGTTTTGGGTGTGTCCATGCTTATCTCCGGTTATTGACTAGTTTCGTTATCGCTTTGACTCTACTAACGGCTTGAAGTTGCTGCCGACGACACGAAAGTGGTTAAAAATGTAAGCGGATGTAGTAACCGGATGCAAGAACGGCACTGCGGCGGCCCCGCAGGGGTCTCCATCTCGTCAAAATTCTGCTGCTTTCCGGTCACATTGTCGGTTAGAAAGTAGTTCTTGGTTTTTTGCATGAAGCCTTCTATGATTGAACGTGTAAAGCTTCGAACACGTGACAAGGGCGATAACATGACAAGCTTTCACGACAACGGCGTGACGCGCGGTTCAACGGAGAGTGGTTTTGTTCGCTGTCATTGGCGGTCGCTAGGCCAGCACCTGTTGCGACCCTCGGCCGGCGGCCGAATTGCCCTGATCACATTGCTATTCGGCGCGCTATGCGGCTGCGCCGGCTTGGCGACCGTCGACCGTAGCGGGGCATTCGTCGAGACGTCCGTCCCACTGTCCACGCAGACCACTCTCGGCAGAATTGCGCAGACCTCCGCGCCCTCGCCCGAGGTTTCCGGCTTTCGCCTGATGCCGCTCGGGACTTTCTCGCTGGACACGCGCCTGCAGTTGGCCCGCCGGGCAGAGGCCACCCTTGATGTTCAGTACTATCACGTCGAGAATGACGAAACCGGGCGCTTGCTATTGCGAGCCTTGCGCGATGCCGCCGTGCGCGGGGTTCGGGTGCGGCTCTTTCTTGACGATCTGTATACCGGCGGCAACGATGCGCTTTTTCTGGCTCTCGCCGCCCATCCCAACGTCGAAGTGCGCCTTTTCAATCCATTTTGTTGTGCCCGTGAAAGCGGCCAGTTGGCCCGCTATGCAACGTCTATCGGCGACTGGTCGCGGGTCAATCATCGCATGCACAACAAGCTGTTTATCGCCGACGGCGCGATGGCCGTGATCGGCGGCAGGAATATCGGCAATGAATATTACCTGCGCAGCATGTCGGAGAACTTTGTCGACGTCGACGCGTTCACCGTCGGGTTCATTGTCCCGCCGTTGCAAGCATTGTTTGATCGCTATTGGAACAGCGCGGCCTCTTACCCGCTCAGCGCGGTCGCAACGACCACGCTGAGCAAAACCGAACTGCTTGCCCGGTTCGAAGAATGGACCGGTCCGGCGAATACTCCCAGTCCGCCCAAACTCCCCACCAACGATATCCTCGGCTACGGACCGATTGCCGATGACCTGGACGCGGGGCGCCTGGGTTTGATATGGGGCGACGCGTATGTATTCGCCGACCATCCCGATAAGCCGTTTGAAGGAATTTCGGGCGGCGATTTGCTCGAAACAAGCGTTACCTACAACGTGCTGGAGGTCGTGTTGAAGGCAAAGAAAGAGGTGGTCGCATCGTCGCCATACCTGGTTCCCGGCAAAGGCGGCATGAATGTGCTGCGCTCATTGCGCGGCCGGAATGTGAAAGTCACGATCCTGACCAATTCGCTGGCGGCAAACGACGTGTTCATTGTGCACGCCGGTTATAGCCGCTATCGCGAAGATATGCTAAAGCTCGGGGTCGACTTGTACGAGATGAGCGGAGCGCGCCTCAAGGCGAACCGCCGCCCGTTTTACTTTGGTTCATCGCTGGGCCGGCTGCACGCAAAACTGGTGGTCGTCGATCGGCACTTGTCGTTCATCGGTTCGATGAACCTGGACCCCCGCTCGGCCAACCTGAATACCGAGTTGGGCGCAATCGTCGACAGCCCTGAATTGGCGCGAGAGCTGATCCGTATTATCGATATCGACCGCCTGCAAGGCGCGTACCGCGTTCGCCTGTCGCCGGAAGACAACGGACTGGAATGGCTGACTGCCGACGACGACAAGGAAATGGTATTGAAACAAGAACCTGACTCAAGCAACTTGCTGCGATTGGAAGCTTGGCTGCTTGGTCCTTGGATTCCGGATGAATTGCTTTAGACGGCACAGACGAAAGATGGATCGATGATGAACATATACCAGATATTTTTCCTGCTGACTGCGGGATTGGTCGGCGTCAATGCCATAGCTGCGCTGGACATCGGGGAAGACGCGCCAAAATTCACCGCTAGCGCTTCGATCGCCGGCCAGCTACTCAATTATTCGCTGGACGAAGAATTGCGCAAGGGCCCTGTGGTCGTGTATTTTTTCCCTTCTTCGTTTTCGATCGGCTGCAGCATCGAAGCACACAACTTCGCCGAAGCGATTGACCAATTCAAGGTGTCGGGCGCAACCGTGCTCGGTATTTCGCGCGACGACATCGATACGCAAAAGAAATTTTCTTTATTGGCTTGCATGGGAAAATTCGCGGTCGCCGCCGATCCGGATCTGGCGATCGCAAAATCCTACGACGCCGTAATGACTACCAGACCTGACTACGCGAACCGTATTTCTTATGTCATCGCACCCAACGGCAAAATAATCTATCAATACACCAGCCTGAATCCAACCAAACATGTGGAAAATACGCTTAACGCCGTCAAGGAATGGCAAAAGCAGGCGGAAGCGAAGTAGTTTGCAGTTAGCGAAGTAGTTTGCAGTTAGCGAAGTAGTTTGCAGCTCTGCAGGCTCAGTCGTATCGACTACAACTACAGCGGGCCACAACAGCTTGCGTCTATCATTCCTCCCGCCCAATGACAATCGGCTCGACACCATGAAGTGTCGAGCCGATTGTATTTCACGTTGCGTACCGCCTTCTATCAGTTTTCGCGCCGCAGATGCGGGAACAGGATGACGTCGCGTATATTCGGCGAATCGGTGATCAGCATCATCAAACGGTCAATGCCGATGCCGCAGCCGCCGGTTGGCGGCATCCCATATTCGAGTGCGCGGATGTAGTCCGCGTCGTAATACATGGCTTCTTCGTCGCCGGCGTCTTTGGCCGCCACCTGTGCTTGGAAGCGTGCCGCCTGGTCTTCGGCGTCGTTCAATTCAGAGAAGCCATTGGCTATTTCGCGGCCGACGATGAATAGCTCGAAACGCTCGGTAATGCCGGGCACCGTATCGGAAGCGCGCGCCAGCGGCGATACTTCAACCGGATAGTCGACGATGTAAGTCGGTTCCCACAGTTGGGCTTCGGCGGTTTCTTCAAACAGCGCCAGTTGCAGCGCGCCCAAACCGGCAGTGGCAAACGGCTTCACGCCGAATTTTTTCAGTTCGGCCTTGATGAAATCGGCATCGTGCAATTGCTCGTTGGAGTAGTGCGGCGCGTACTTGTTGATCGCCCCGACGATGGTGAGCCGATGGAACGGCTTGCTCAAATCCAGTTCACGCCCCTGGTAAGTGAGGACCGCAGTGCCATGCGCATCGATTGCCGCGCGGCGGATCACCGCTTCGGTGAAGTCCATCAGCCATTGATAATCGACATAGGCCGCGTAAAACTCCATCATCGTGAATTCGGGATTGTGGCGCGGCGATACGCCTTCATTGCGGAAGTTGCGGTTAACCTCGAACACGCGCTCGAAACCGCCGACCACCAAGCGCTTCAGGTATAGCTCGGGCGCGATGCGCAGGAACATTTGCATGTCCAGCGCATTGTGATGCGTGATGAACGGCTT
>PKWO01000005.1 GCA_003132085.1 Oxalobacteraceae bacterium
ACCACTGCAGCATCGTCACCGGCCCGGTCAGCATGCCTTTCATCGGTTTGTCGGTCAGGCTTTGCGCGAACTGGCTCCAGCCGACGGTCATCGGCTCGGCGCGGTAAACGTCGCCGTAAATGAACGGCGGCTTGACGCAGCGCGAGCCGTAGCTTTGCACCCAGCCGTTGGCGCTGAAGCCGTAACCCCATAATTGTTCGCCGAAATATTCGACCATGTCGTTGCGTTCCGGTTCGCCATGCACCAGCACGTCGAGCCCGAGCTCTTCCTGCCTTTGCACGGCGAGGCGAATTTCATCGCGCATCTTGTCCAGATAGTCGAGGTGGCTGATTTCGCCGCGCTTGTGGGCGGCGCGCGTTTGCCGGATCGCCGCCGTTTGCGGGAACGAGCCGATGGTGGTGGTGGGAAACAGCGGCAGCTTCCATTTTGCCTGTTGCTTGACAATGCGTTCGCTGAAGCAGGCTGCACGGTTGGCATCGGCATCGCTCACCTTCGCCAGCCGTTTTTTTACCAGCGCATTGTGAATCCGCGGCGAGCTTTTTCGCGCCTGCAGCGCCGCCCGCGCAGCCGCGAACGGCGGCAGCGCCGTTGTCGGCTCGCCATGCAGCGCGCGCCTGAGCGCGGCGATTTCATCCAGCTTTTGGCGGGCGAATGCGAGCCAGCTTTTGAGCTCGCCATCCATTGCCGATTCATGCTTCAAATCCACCGGCACATGCAGCAGCGAGCAGCTCGGACCTATCCATAGGCGCTCTCCCAGTTGCCGATGCACGGGTGTCAGGTCGGCCAGCACGGCATCGAGATCGGCTCGCCAGATATTGCGGCCGTCAACCACGCCGACCGACAACACCCGATCCTGCGGCCAGTCGGGCAGGAAGTGCTGCAGTTGCCCGGCGCCGCGCACCAGGTCCAGATGCACACCGGCCACCGGCAACCCGCGCAACAGCGCCGCGTGTTCCCGCACATCGTCGAAATAGGTTGCCAGCAGCAGGGACGGCGCGCCGTCGTGGAGTGCCGCATAGGTCGGGGCGAAGGCTGCGCGCCATTCGGCGTCGAGCTCCAACGCCAGGATCGGCTCGTCGATTTGCACCCATCCGACGCCGGCGGCGAGCAAGCGCTGCAATGTGCGTTGATAAGCGGCAGTCACGCGCGGCAGCAGATCAAGCTTATGCGCGAAGCCGGATTTTATTTTTCCCAGATAGAGCAGGGTCAGCGGGCCGACCAATACGGCTTTAGCGCAGTGGCCTGCGGTTTGGGCGGCTGCCACTTCGTCGAACAGCCAATCGACTCCGCCGTCGAAACAGACATCCGGCGTCCATTCCGGCACCAGGTAATGATAGTTGGTGTCGAACCATTTGGTCATCTCCATGGCGACCTGGGCGTTGCTGCCGCGTGCCAGCGTGAAATAGTCAGCCAGCGTCAGGCGTTGCGGGTCGAACCCGAAACGGGTCGGGATCGCCCCCAGCAACGCCAGCGTGTGCAGTACCTGGTCATACCAGGCGAAATCGCCGACGGCGACCATATCCAGGCCGGCTTCGGCCTGCATCGCCCAATGGGCGCTACGCAAACGGCTGCCGGTTTCCTGCAAGGCCGCCTCGTTCGATTCGCCGCGCCAGAATGATTCAAGCGCGAATTTCAATTCGCGTTGCGCACCGATGCGCGGAAAACCCAACGTGTGTGCGAGTGCCATGACCGTCTCCAATAACGATTGATTGATGCGATTGATTGATGCTGATTGATTGATGCTTGCCATGGTGGCGTATGTTGATTTATGATTCAAACGATAAATATTACGAAACAACTTGAATTAAATTCATAATGCAATCAATTCTGGAGTTGCGGCACCTGAAAACCCTGGTTGCGCTACGCGAAGCGGGCAATTTGCTGCGCGCGGCGACCTTGCTCAATGTCACCCAGTCGGCGTTGTCGCACCAGATCAAGTTGCTGGAAGATCATTACGGCACGCCGTTGTTCGAGCGCAAATCGGTGCCGGTGCGTTTCACGCCGGCGGGTGAAAGGCTGCTGAAGGCGGCCAATGCGGTGCTGCCGCAAGTTGCGGGCGCGGAGCGTGATCTGGTGCGCCTGGCGCAAGGCGTGGCAGGGCAATTGCGCATCGCCGTCGAATGCCACACCTGTTTCGACTGGCTGATGCCGGCCATGGATGTGTTTCGCAGCCGCTGGCCGGAAGTGGAACTGGATATCGTGTCGGGTTTCCAGGCCGACCCGGTCGGCTTACTGTACGGGCATCGCGCCGACATCGCCATCGTGTCGGAAGTGGACACTGACGAAAAAGTCGATTATCACGCATTGTTCCGTTTCGAGATCGTGGCGCTGGTGGCGAAAGATCATCCGCTGGCGGCGCGCGAGTTTCTGTCTGCAGAGGATTTCGCCACCGATACGCTGATCACCTATCCGGTGCCGGACGACATGCTCGACGTCGTGCGGCAGGTGCTGAAGCCGGCCGGTGTGAACCCTGCGCGCCGCACCACCGAATTGACGGTCGCCATGCTGCAACTGGTCGCCAGCCGGCGCGGCATTGCCACCTTGCCGGTCTGGGCGGCGCAAAATTACCTGAACCGCGATTATGTGCTCGCCAAGCGCATCACGCCTGCCGGCCTGACCGGGCGTCTGTATGCGGCATGTCTGCCGTCCCTGTCGGCCAAGCCGTATCTGACGGATTTCGTTCACACCACGCGCGAGAGCTGTTACCTGAATTTGCGCAGCGTTGAGCTACTTTGACGCGCAGGACCGGAGCGTGCCCGAGGCGGCGGCACTTATGTTTCCGAGCCGGTTTCGAACGACTTATCGAACATCACGCAACGGTGTTTGCCGCTCGTTTTTGCCCGATACATCGCTATGTCTGCCTGTCTGAGCAGGCTCGCCGGGGTCAATCCCGAATCGGGATAACCGGCAACGCCTATGCTGGCCGACGTGGTGACCGTCAAGTCGCCTATCAGATACGGACGCGACAGTGTGTCGATCAGGGCTTCGGCGGTCGATTGGGCGCGGCTCAGGTTGGTCCGCATCAGGATCGCGGCGAATTCGTCTCCTCCCAGCCGCGCGGTGACGTCGGATTCGCGCAATCCGTTCATTAGCCGATTGGCGAACAGTTGCAGCAATTCGTCGCCCACCGCATGCCCGTAGCGATCGTTGATGCGCTTGAAATCGTCGACATCGATATAAAAAATACTCAGGCTCTCGCCGCCGCCGGCGCAGGACTCGATGCCGCTCTTGATGAGTTCGTTGAACAGCATCCGGTTGGCCAGGCCGGTAAGCGGATCATGGTAAGCCTGAAATTCGAATTTCTGCTTGACCTCGCGCATGTGTTGCGCGGCCTGCGTCGCCGTGTCGCGTTCCACCGTCCGTTGCTGGATGAGCTTGGCCGCGTTGACCAGCGCCTGTCCGACATCATTCGCTTCCCGCAGTTGCAACACCGGCACGATGACTGCCTTGCCATGACCCAGCGCTAGTGCCGGTTGGACCAGCCCCTTGATCGACTTGGAAATTTGGCCGCCGATCAGTTGCGCCAGCGTCAGCCCGAGCACCAGCAGCAGCACGGTGCCGGCGACGATCAGCCATACCGATTCCCACAGGGCGCCGACGATGGTTTCGCGCGGCGTGCTGATGGCCAGCGTCCAATTGGAAACACCCGAGCGATTAAAGGCGATCATCGCCGGCACCCTGGCCGCCGTTGCGCCGGCCGCAGGAACGCCGAGCGGCGTATTAGCCTCGATCATGCCTTCGGTGCTCGTATTTATGCGCGCCAGCAAAGCCGGGTCGATTTTGTTGCCGACCAGCCGATTGGCCTGTGGAGCGCAGGCGATAATTGCGCCGACACTGTCCAAAATTGAAATGACTTGATCTTTCGGCAGATGCTGGCGTTCCAGAATCTCGCCGAACTGCTCGGTAAGAAATTCCATCGACAACACATACGCCGCCCGGCGGTCGCGCCGCACGGCCAGCTCGACGGCGACCAGCGGGCGCGCCGAGTCCGCGCCGACGAACAGATCGGAAATGATCGGCCGGCCGGCGTTCAGTATCGCGTTGAAGCGCCTGGCGTTGCCATGCATCGGCAGCTTGCTGTCGAATGGCATGCGCGTATTGATCAGTTGTTGGCCGTGGACATCGCTCAGCACAAACGCAGTGTCCTGAACGCCTTGCAAAATCTCCTGGGTTTGCCGGTGGAAACTCTGCAAGTCCCCGTTTTTCAAGTACGCGGAGGTGGACAATACCCGCAGCGTCGCTTCGGCGCCAGTCAGCTCGCGATCGATTGCCTGGCTGAGCGCGCGCGCGGTATCGACCGTGCCGCGCTCGATGTTGGCGCGTTCCATCAGGAAGTCGCGATACAGCAGCAGCGTGGCGGCAAGCGCCGTAGGCAAAATGCAAGCCACCACCAGTGCTGAAATGCGAGCCTGGATGGTGGGCAAGCGCGTCGAAAAGAGTGCCATGAGTTGCAGCTTATCATGGCCGGGAAGGGGAATGCCAACGGACTTTAACGGGTGTTGTTTTGATGAATCCGCTCATTGGCCGGAACGTCGTTTAGAACCAATTGCCAATAGCCGGCGTCAGCCCATTGATCAAACTTGAAACCGACCTCGTTGAATGCTTTGTTCCCGCGCATGGCCGGCTTCCACCCGTGTCAAACTGCGGCCTGGTTCGTGCCTGCCGCTGGATCGGCCGCGGCTTTGCTTGCCACCGCCAGCGCCAGGGTTGCCACCGAAGGGTTCAGGCTGTCGACCATCGCACTCGGGATCAGGATCGTCGCGCCGCGTTCCTTGGTGGCTTCGTAAATGATGTTCATCGCGCGCAGTTGCAGCGCTGCCGGATGTCCGGCGTAAATATCGGCCGCCTCGACGAACTTGCCCGCGATCGCGGCTTCGGCCGAGCCGAGAATCACGCGCGCCTGCTTCTCGCGTTCGGCTTGCGCCTGACGCGACATCGCATCTTGCAAGGCTTCCGGAATGGCCACATCGCGGATCTCCACCGAGCTGACCGAGATTCCCCACGGCGCGGTTTTTTTCGCAATTTGATTCTTCAGTTCCTGGTCGGTTTCCTGGCGATCCGATAGCAATGCCGCCAACATCGAAGAGCCGATCATTTCGCGCAGCGAGGTCTGGGCCACCCGGTCGATCGCCTCGCGATAATTGGTAATGGCCAATGCAGCCCTTTCGGCATCATGCACGTGCCAGAAAATGATTGCATCCACGTTGACCGGAACAGTGTCCTTGGTGAGCGCCTGCTCGGCGTTAAAGGCGGTGGTTTGAATCCGACAGTCGATCACCGCGATCACGTTGTCGAGAATCGGAATGATCGCGAACAATCCAGGCC
>PKWO01000015.1 GCA_003132085.1 Oxalobacteraceae bacterium
GCCTAGGCGTTGCATTTGCGGCCTGCTGCATTTACCTTTTCGCGCGGAAGATGCAAGTTTCCCCGACGCGTCTTTCAGGGCAACTTCGTTCGGAAAGGTCTTTCGATATCCGCTTGTCGCTGCTAGTGTGCGTGCAAATTATGCTGTTGCGGGAACACCGCATCGATGGTCGTTTTCTTGTCGCAAGGCGTGGCGCGATAGCTGGTATCCGCATGCGCTCATACGCAGAATTCCAAGACGGGATCGACCACAACAAAACCATGAAAAATGCTTGCTTTGGATGATGTCCGTATCGCAATGCAGTCAAAGCGTTTAAAATCAACCCTCTGCCTTCATCAGGTAGTGCCTGCCCCTGATTAACATTTTTACCCCGACGGCAGGATTGCTTGTTTACTGATTGCCTCCACAATATGTCATGGAACCGCAAACGTGCGAAATCCTTATAGTCGTATCGCCGCATTCGTTGACTGGAATTCTCAGTTATTACTCAACGGCCGCCCCTCGCCAGCTGTTCCACCGCTTAGTCTCGCGCAAATTACTTTCAAAAGGGTGACTAAACGCATAACTTCCTGTCTTGCCAAAATCGAACCCAATCGACAATTCCATGTTCATCTGAGACTTTATCATGGGTGGCATAAGGGCTATGAGCCGTCACCAAATTGCAAGGCGGTGAAACAAGTGATTGCCGAAACTGATTTTGCAACCCTGTCGTCAAAGCCAAATGTCATTTTTTCGGCGGATGTCGGCTTTGGCGATTGCCTGCTTTCGGCACTACCTGAGCGCATTCACTCAAAACTCGCGATCCATCTTCCCAACACTTTGCGAGATAGAGGTGGACAAGGAAGCGAGGAAAAAATGGTTGATACAGCGCTTGCGTCGGATGTAATCGTGACCGCTTATCAAGATCCGGAGAATTGGATTCTGGTAGCTGCGGAAGATGACGACATAGTCCCACCGCTTTTTGTCGCGGAGGCAATTATTAAGCGAATGGAATCGCGAGTTTTGCTCCTTAGGAGTCGCAAGACCGCTAAGAATTTCCTCAAATTGGATGATATTTTAGTAGGTGAAGTATGATGAATCGAGAAAAGCTGATAGAAGAACTAAGTCCGTTTTCCGACATTGGCGAGCCAGCCCCAAAAGTTGTTGAAAAAGAGGGGAAATTCACACTGCGCATGATTAGAGATGCGCGACCGCTTCGAGTAATAATGGATAGTCAGACAGGAAAAGTGCAAACAACCTGGGGCACCGCTGCCAGCCGCAATCACGCTTCGGTTTCGGCAATGCTCGCATCAGACATTTTCGCCAATCTAAAGCGGTGGGCGGATGCTCAGCACGAACTTCTAAAGCGAGATTTGGTCTCACAGAAAAAACTGATTCCCATCAATGGTATAACTCATGATCTCCACCCTATACGCACGGTAGATGACGCGGATATGCTTTTGGGCACTTCTTCGCGCGCAGAAAATGCGACGGAAATTCTCTTGATCGATGGCCCTGCCGGCATTGGAAAGACTAATCTAATTGAGCAGCTCGCGTTGCTTCGAGCTGCTGGATATAAGGCATCGCCACGACCACTGATATTACATGTAAAAAGTAGAGGACGTGTCCTATCAAACATTCAAGATTTGATGGCTTTTAGCCTGCAAACTATCCGTTCAAATATTACCTACGATCAAATTCCAATTTTAGTGCGTTATGGGCTTATCGTTGTTGCGATAGATGGTTTTGATGAACTTGGCGATCCTAATGGATATGAACTTGCTTGGGGGCAACTCGGCGAGCTCGTAAATTTTATCCGAGGTGAAGGAACTATCATCTTGTCCGGACGTGACACTTTTATGGGTCGCTCTCGCCTAATTAAAGATGTCCACGCCATTAAAAAAGATATTGATATTGTCACTGGGTTGACGTTGGATGTCCCTACGCCAAATCAAGCAAGGGCTTGGTTAAAAGGACATCAATGGACGGATCAAAATTTCGAATTGGCGTCCATTTCCGTCTTGTTCGAGGAGGGTTCATTCGCGCTACGGCCTGTCTTTCTTAAGCTACTCGCGGAAAATATCAAGCCAAAGCAACTCCGTGAAAAGCCAGAAAACTATTTGACATCAATGCTCGTGAGACACATGGTAGAGCGTGAGGCAAAACTATTTGGTAGAGCAGTTGAGTCACAGTTGGACAAAAATGCAATTGAAAAATTCGTGTTTGAATTTATGTGCGAAGCCGCCAGAGATATGGCTGATTCGCAAACCGAATCTCTCGATGCCAATTCCTTAGCTTGGATAGCTGAGACTGCATTGGGCGATGGCTATGCGGCAGAAATTGTTGGTTTGATAAAAAATCGCGCTGGGGTGATCGCCTTTTTAATACCAGATGAACGACAGGGGTACAAGAAATTCATCAATTCGCAATTGATGAATTTCTTCCTTTCTTGCGTGACGATTAATGCTTTGCGCAATGGAGATGTGCCGAAATATCTTCGCAGAAATTTGCTGGGGTCTGAGTTTTTATCGACATTTATTGATGTCGCCGCTGAGGAGGCTTCCACCGCTGATTCGAAGTTGCCGGAATTTTGGGACAATGCCGTTCGGTTTTCGCAAAGACATACATACGTTGACCGTGGAGTTCGGAACATAGGTGCATTACTTTTCTCCACGTTGCCCTACCTTCCTGCCGACGGTATGAATATCATAAGCGACTTTCAGATTGACGAAGTCGTTATGCGAGGAACATCTTTGCCTGCCAAGATCACAGATGTGATGATTAGCCAGGCAGATTTTCGCGAAGCAGACTTGAGCGCTCTAAACTTTGAGGCGGTGAATATTGTTAGTTTAATTGGCGATGATGCTTCGCGTTTCCCCTCTTCATTCCCTTCGCCAAAATTCATTACCGATAGTAGTGGTCGGCAGATTTCTGACAATTTAGATATCGAAAGTTGGCTAGATGCCAGAGGTCGAAAGCAGGATGAATCTATTGCTCAAGGTCTTGCGACCGTAGCTTTGCGAAAACACCCAATATATAAATTGCTTGGCCGTGTTCTTCGAGGACGTCAATACTGGCTCCGTGCTGAGGACGATTTGCTTGGTACAAAGATTTTTCAGGACCCTAATTGGGGGACTCTAAAAGATGTGCTGAATGACCATGGATTTTTGCGTGAAGAAATTCGTCAGGCGTCTGGCCGTCCCTCCGCATTTGTACACATTCGTCAGAGAGAAAGAATCTTGTCTGAGAATCGCGAGGACGAAGACCTGGTGAAGTTTTTTAAAGATTTAGGCACGAAAATTTAAGGAGTGCCAACGGTGGTCATGATCGCGGCAATATCGTCGGGAATCGTTGACTGATCCCAGAACTGCACGACAAAATGCGGAATGCGGCCCTGTATACCGAGTTTGGGCAAAGGGCGTTCTCGCGACCACGTCCCCAACCGCCGCAATGTCGTCAACAATGGAATGTTTGTTCCTAGGTATTCGGGCTCATCTTCAATCAACGCGGCAATACGTTCAACTCGCAGACGGAGCTTTCGATTCTTGGGAACCAGACGGACAATTATATTTTTACCCACATTTCCGAACGGAAACGAGCAACGTCCGCTTTTCAAAATTTGTTGGTTTCTGGCAAATTCAGCGAATGACTGTTAAATAGTGCGGCGCGACAGTTGTCAGCGTGATGTTTTTGATAACTTGTATGCCCGCAATTGGCCGATACCGCCAGTTCGTCCTGTTGCCCATTACCAGACAAAGTGCTAATGTAACAACAATACAGCGTTTTGGCGACTGCCGGTAGTGGTTCAGTTTGAATCGAAGTCTGTTACAACATTTTTTCTTGCTGTTTCGACCATCATCAATACTTCTTCCAGGTCCCATACATGATCTGTCAGACCAGCTTCCATTGCCGGAGTAACACGCAATGACTTGTGGATGCGGCAAAAATTATAATGCATGTGGAACAAGCTGATTGCATGCATGTGGTTTTCCAGCTTCTTGCTGAAGCCATTTGTTAGCCGGGTGAATCGGCGCATGTTCATACGCATTGTCAGGTTTGCGCGCTCCACATAGCTGGTGGACACTTCTTTCATATCGGGGTTGCCGTTGATGCGGCGCTTTTCCGTGCCCACGAATTCAGATGGGCTATAGCGGCGCGATGCTTCCGGAGGCGCACCGTCATTGCCGTACTGCTTTATCAGCATTGCATAATCAATGTCGCCGCCGAAAGCATCTTCAACGGCATTGATGTACATCTTGTGGCCGTCCGTGGTGAGCTG
>PKWO01000541.1 GCA_003132085.1 Oxalobacteraceae bacterium
TCGGACTTGCCGATAAACTTGGTGCCGCTCTTGGTGTACACGCCCGGCACGCCTTCCTTGGCGAATTCAAACTGATCGGCGCGATAGAAGCCGCCCAGCTCGGGCCTTTCATCCGGCAACGCGATCCGTCCTTGTTGCGCGGCCACTCTGGCAACGATGTCGTCCGCGCTGGACTTGCCGGAACCGACAATGCGCAGGTCTTTGGTGCGGCCCCAGGCATTGACGCCGTCGATATTGATGTCGATCAGTGTCTGCGCCAGCGGATACAGCGGATGCTGTGCGTAGTAGCGCGCCCCCAGCAAGCCTTGCTCCTCCGAGGTCGTGGCAATGAACAGGATGGTGCGCTTGGGCGCTACCGGCAGCGCCTTGTATGCCTTGGCCAATTCCAGCAACGTCGCGATGCCGGAAGCGTTGTCGAGCGCACCGTGGAAGATCTGCTTGGTGCGCGGACCCGGCAACGACTTGTCCATGCCCAAGTGATCCCAGTGCGCGCTGTAGACGACGGTTTCATTTTTCAACAGCGGATCTGAGCCTTCTATCTTGGCGACGACGTTCTTCGATTGCACTCTTTGCCATTTGTTTTCCAAATTGAAGCTGGCGGTGGCGCCGAGCGCGACCGGCTTGAAGTCCTTGGACAGGGCGGCCTTCTTCAGCGCATCGAAATCAAGGCCGCTCGCGCGGAACAAGTCCTTGGCACGGTCGAGCTGCATCCAGCCCGCCACCGATGGGAAACTCGCATTCGGGCCGGTATCAATCTCGAATTGTCCATGCGCCCAGCTATGCCGGACCACCTCGTACGGATACGCGGCAGGCTTGGTCTCGTGCACGATAATGGCCGCTGCCGCGCCCAGCTTGGCGGCGATCTCGTATTTATAAGTCCAGCGGCCGTAGTATGTCATCTCCTCGCCCTTGAACATCTTGGGGTCGAGTTTGGAGGGATCGTTGGGGTCGGGAATGGCAGGGTCGTTGATCAGCATCACCAGGGTCTTGCCGTGGAGATCCATCCCCTTATAGTCGTCCCAGCCGTATTCGGGCGCCACTACGCCGTAGCCGACGAACACCATGTCGGATTGATCGATCTTGACCTCCTTTTGCACCAGCGGCGACCAGGCGACGAAATCTTCCGAGTAGCGCAACGACGTTACCTTGCCGCCGACATTCAAGTTCAGGGTCGGCTTGGGGGTGACGCCCACCAGCGGCACTTTCTGCACATAGCTGCCGTCCGGATTGCCGGGTGCGAGCCCCAATTTGACAAATTGCCGCTGGATGTAGGCCACCGATAGCGCCTCGCCTTTGCCGCCGGGGGCGCGCCCTTCGAAGGCATCGGAAGCGAGCGTCTTGATGTGCGTCAGCATGCTGTCGGCGGTAATCGCCTTCAGTGCCGGCGCTGTTGAAGGCACTGCGGCCTCAGGCAGACTAGTCGCGCCGATGGAACTCGCGGCGGTGAACAAGCTGGCAGCCACAACGGCAAACAGGCGCGTAAATTTTTTCATCCGGGACTCCAAAAAGGCAATCCGCTAGTGTGCCACAAAGAGGTGGTTCTCGCAAAACCGCCTCCGAGCGAGTGCCGGGCCGGCCGCCAACACTATGCATCCAGCTCTTTGTAATGCCGAAAAATTCCTTGCGTGTTGAACGGCAAACGCCGGGCCGAAGCCAGGTAGCGGGCGATGCGCGGACGTACCGACACGCGCCGGTGCAGCGCCGTCAAGTGCGGGTAATCGGGTTCCGATTTTTTCATCGATCGAGGAAACGCATAGCGCAAGCCTTCGATGATCTGGAACATCGACAAGTCGACGTAAGAGAGCGCAGCACCGACCATGTATTGATCGCCGTGCGGATTGCGTTCGAGAATGGTTTCAAAATAACCGAGAAACTTCGGCAACCGCGTTGCGATAAAATCCGCAGCGCGCCGCTGCGCTTCCGGTTTTTGATCCTTGTAGTAAAGGCCGCCGGAGATCGGGTGGTGCGTGTCGTGCACTTCGACGACGAAGTCGGCGACCGTCAGTTGCAACTGGTGCGCCCATAGCCGGCTCGCTTCGTCGTCCGGCACCAGGCCGAGCTTTGGGCCGAGGAACAGCAGGATATTGGCGGTCTGGCCGACTATCTGGTCGCCGGCTTTCAGAAAAGGCGGCGCAAACGATGGGTGTGCCACCGTATCATCGTTCAATAGGCGCATCAATGCCGGTACGCCCATACCGCCGCTTTCGGCACGACGCGCGACGTCGACATAATCCGCGTCCGCTTCTTCCAGGGCAAGCCGAATGAATTCTCCGCGGCCTTGGATGCCCGGCCAGTAGTACAGTTCGTAACGCATGCGATGCTTCCTCCTTTGCCAATCACAGTCAGAAAGTTGCGGTTCCTCAACGCGGTCAGCGCGGTCGCGTCGTTGCTCCTTCGGCTGCGGATGCACACGATGCCGCCGTGCCTGAGCTTGCCGTCGCGAGCGACGAATTATTCTACGCCGATTTCATTTTCCGCCCGAAATATCAGTCTAACGGCGTCCCCCTGTAGCGACTCACCACGGCTGCGGACACTGGTGCCGCCCGGTTCCCCCAGGCGCTTCGCCTATAGGAGACGACAGCCGCCACCTCGGCGCCATTCAACGCAGGCCCAAAAGGAGGCATGCCAAACGGACCGAGCACTCGTTGGGTTTAACGTGAAGCCATCCCCAATTTAGCACTTCATTACGGTTTTGAAAGAAAGCTTCCATTTCGCTTCCATTTCATTACTGCCGCGAACGTCTTCATGCCGCGTTCTTGAAGCAACACATTGTCAACGGTTTCGTCACAAAGCAAACAAATCCGACAAAACCGGCGCTGTCGGAACCCGACGATACATCGAATTCATGCGCGAATTCATGCGCGAAAACAAAGACTTACGATACTTTTCCGAAATTGGCATGCTCCTTGCTCAATGAGGGCAGAGGCTGGTTGCGGACAACCGGCCAAGCATACCCAGTTTGCGGGAGCGACAAATGCACGTGTTACCAATTTACATGGATTACTCCGCGACGACGCCGGTGGATCCTCGCGTCGCCGAAAAGATGATTCCGTATCTAACGCAACTCTACGGCAATCCGGCCAGCCGTTCGCATGGCTACGGCTGGGATGCGGAAAAAGCCGTCGAACAAGCGCGCGAGCAGGTAGCGGCGCTGGTCAAGGCCGACCCGCGCGAAATCATCTGGACCTCGGGCGCAACCGAGAGCAACAATCTCGCCATCAAGGGCGCAGCCGAATTCCTGCAAGGAAAAGGCAAGCACCTGATTACGCTCAAGACCGAACACAAGGCGGTGCTCGACACCATGCGCGAACTGGAACGGCGCGGCTTTGCGGTCACCTATCTGGAAGTCGACCAAAACGGCTTGCTGGACCTCGAGCGTTTCAAGGCGGCCCTGCGGCCGGACACGATACTGGCCTCGGTCATGTATGTCAACAACGAGATCGGCGTGATCCAGGACATCCCCGCTTTGGGCGAAATCTGCCGCCAGCGCGGCGTGCTGCTGCACGTCGATGCGGCCCAGGCCACCGGCAAGGTCGATATCGATCTGGCCGCGCTCAAGGTCGACCTGATGTCGTTCTCGGCACACAAGACCTACGGTCCGAAGGGCGTCGGCGCCTTGTATGTGCGGCGCAAACCGCGCGTGCGGCTGGAAGCGCAGATGCACGGCGGCGGCCATGAACGCGGGCTGCGCTCGGGCACGCTGCCGACCCATCAAATCGTCGGCATGGGCGACGCGTTCGAGATCGCGCGGCTTTCGATAGGCACCGAGAACGACCGCATCCGCATGCTGCGCGACCGGCTGCACGCCGGCTTTGCCGATATCGACGAAACCTTTGTCAACGGCGACCTGGAACGCAGGGTGCCGCACAACCTCAATGTCAGCTTCAATTATGTCGAAGGCGAATCGCTGCTGATGGCGATCAAGGACATTGCAGTCTCGTCCGGCTCGGCCTGCACTTCGTCCAGCCTGGAACCGTCGTATGTGCTGCGCGCGCTCGGACTGTCCGACGAGATGGCGCACAGTTCGATCCGCTTTTCCATCGGGCGCTTCACTACGGTCGACGACATAGACTTCACGATCAAGCTGATCAAGGAAAAGGTCGCCAAGCTGCGCGCGTTGTCGCCGCTGTGGGACATGTACCAGGAAGGTATCGACTTGAACACCGTGCAATGGGCAGCACATTGACGATTTCGGCGGCAGGACAGCGTCGGCCGGCGACTGACTACGGAGAGCAATATGGCATACAGCGACAAGGTTCTGGACCACTACGAAAATCCGCGCAACGTCGGCACCTTCGACAAGGACGATGACAGCGTGGCGACCGGCATGGTCGGCGCGCCGGCCTGCGGCGACGTGATGAAACTGCAAATCAAGGTGGGCAGCAACGGCATCATCGAGGATGCGAAATTCAAGACCTACGGCTGCGGCTCGGCAATCGCCTCGTCGTCGCTGGTGACGGAATGGCTGAAGGGCCGCACGCTCGATCAGGCGCTGGCGATCGAAAACACCGCGATTGCCGAGGAACTGGCGCTGCCGCCGGTGAAAATCCATTGCTCGATTCTGGCCGAAGACGCCATCAAGGCGGCAGTCGCCGATTACCGCAGCCGCCACGGCGGCGCGGCCGAAGTGCAGTATTCGATTTGCGCGCCGGCTGCCGGCTGAAGCTTGCTGTCCGATCATTTACCAAAGGGAGTCTTCCATGTCTGACGCCGTGCTTGAAATCGCCCCACCCCTGGTTTTTACCGATGCCGCCGTCGCCAAGGTCGGCGAGCTGATCGCTGAAGACGGCAACCCCAACCTAAAACTGCGCATCTACGTCAGCGGCGGCGGCTGCTCCGGCTTCGAGTATGGCTTCGCATTCGACGAAGCCGTCAACGAAGACGACTTCCGCATCGACAAAAGCGGTGTTTCACTGCTGATCGATCCGATGAGCATGCAGTATTTGAGCGGCGCCGAAGTCGGTTATGAAGACGGGCTGGAAGGCTCACGCTTCGTGATCAAGAACCCGAACGCCACCACGACCTGCGGTTGCGGGAGTTCGTTTTCGGTATAAGCCCATCGCATTCGCAACAATGGAGAATAGTTCATGGCCATCACCCTGACAGAAAACGCCGCCAGGCGCGTGCAAACCTTCCTCGCCAAACGCGCCGCGGTCGGTTTGCGGCTGGCGGTCAAGACCAGCGGCTGCTCCGGCATGGCTTACGCGCTCGAATTCGCCGATGCCGCCGGCCAGGATGACCTGCACTTCGAGAGCCGCGGCGTGACCCTGCTGATCGACCCGAAGAGCCTGCCTTACCTCGACGGCACCGAACTGGATTTCGTGCGCGAAGGGTTGAACGAAGGATTCAAGTTCAACAACCCCAACGTAAAGAATCAGTGCGGCTGCGGCGAGAGCTTCGCGGTCTGACCGGCATACCATGGCTCTCCTCCAAATCGCCGAACCCGGCTTGAGCGCTGCGCCACACCAGCACCGGCTGGCAGTAGGCATCGACCTCGGCACCACCAATTCGCTGGTGGCCAGCGTCCTCTCCGGCGCCACGCAAGTGCTGCGCGACGAAGCCGAGCGCGCGCTGTTGCCGTCGGTGGTGCGCTATCTCGACCCGGCAAAAAACGGCGCGCCTGTAGTCGGCCACGAGGCCAAGGCGGTGCAAAGCGAGGATCCGCACAACACGCTGTCGTCGATCAAGCGCCTGATGGGGCGCAGCCGGTCCGATGTAGGCAACATCGGCGACATGCCGTATACCTTTATCGACACCCCCGGCATGGTGCAAATCGACACCGCCGCCGGCATCAAGACCCCGATCGACGTGTCGGCCGACATTTTGCGCACGCTGCGCACACGCGCCGAAGCCGCACTCGGCGGCGAACTGGCCGGCGCGGTGATCACGGTACCGGCCTATTTCGACGACGCCCAGCGCCAAGCCACCAAGGATGC
>PKWO01000159.1 GCA_003132085.1 Oxalobacteraceae bacterium
ATCGCCGCGCATGGCGGGGTGGACGTAGTCATCGCCAGCGCCGGGATTTCGCACGGTACCTTGACCGAGCATGCGGAGGATTTGCCGGTGTTTGAGAAAATCATGGCAACCAATGTGCTGGCGACCGTGGCGACCTTCACGCCGTTCATTGCAACGCTGAAGGCGCAGGCGCAAGCCGGCCGGCGCGGCGGCCGCCTGGTCGGCATCGCCAGCGTGGCGGGGATTCGCGGCTTGCCGGGGGCNNCTGCGGGTTGAACTCAAATCGTCCGGTGTCAAAGTGGTCACGATTAGCCCCGGCTATATCGATACGCCGATGACGCAGGGTAATTCATACACGATGCCGTTCCTGATGCCGGCGCACAAATTCGCCGGCGCCGCCGCGGTTGCGATCGCTGCCGGCACCAGTTATGCGGTCATTCCGTGGCAGATGGGAGTGGTCGCCAAACTGTTGCGGCTGATGCCGAATGCGGTCTACGATTGGGTGTTTTCCAAGGCTCCGCAGAAGACGCGACGCGCGCATTAGGCCTGCCAATGAACCCCGACGAGATTCGGATTCCACCTGTTGCGGCGCATCCGGCATGAAATTAATCGACGCCGTCGGGCACCGGCACAGCGCGGTTGAGATGCGACAAGCGCCGCCCCGGATCGTGTCCCTGGTGCCGTCGATCACCGAATTGTTGTGCGATCTGGGTTTGGCGCACTGGCTGGTCGGGCGCACCGGTTTTTGCGTGCATCCGGCCGCGGCCGTCGCCGGCATCGCGAAGGTGGGCGGCACCAAAGATGTCAATGTCGGGAAAATCCGGGCGCTGGCAGCCACGCATCTGATCGTCAATATCGATGAAAACCAGAAACCGACGGTGGAGGCGCTGGCGCAGTTTGTTCCGCACGTTATCGTCACCCATCCGCTGGCGCCGTCCGATAACGTGACCTTGTACCGGCTGCTGGGCGGAATCTTTGGCGCCAGCGGCCAAGCGGAGCTGCTGTGCAGCGCCTATGAACGCGAATACGAAGCGCTGCTTGCGCTGCCGGCGCGGCCATCCAAAACCGTCCTGTACTGCATCTGGAAAGACCCGTGGATGACCGTCTCGCCCGATACCTATATTGCGGCGATGCTGGGTTTAATCGGTTGGCGGCATTGGCGCGCCGACTCCGGTAGTGGTGTTGACGATTCGGCGCGCTATCCGCAATTTGCCTGGAACGCCGATCTGGTCGATGCCATCGACGATGTGCTGTTGTCGAGCGAACCTTACCGCTTTACCGAAACCCACGCATCCGCATTGGAACAGCAGACCGGCAAGCCGGTGCATCTGGTCGATGGGGAGATGCTGTCCTGGTACGGCAGCCGGGCCATTCAGGGGTTGCGCTACCTTCAGGAACTGGCGCGCATTTACCGGTAATTGCGCTGCGCCGGCACGCGGACGATCGCGCGCGCGGCCGGCCTCTCACAGGCGGAACCGGATGATTCCATCGGTGTCGACAGTGCGCCGCAAGATGCCATCGAACCACAGCTTATGCAAATGTGCCAACGCCTCGCCGAGCGCAAAAGAGAGTTGATGCGCGTCTAGCGGGCGTGGAAACATCACCGGCACGATATCGGCGGCGGACTGCGGCGTCCGGCATGCCTCCACCACCTCGGCCAAGCGCGCTGCGTGATGCTGGTTCAATTGGGTAATGCGGGTATGCAAGCCGTAAAAAGGTTTGCCGTGCGACGGCAGGACCAGCGTGTCGGACGGCAACGCGTTGTATTTGGCGAGCGAATCGAGGTACAGTTGAACCGGATTGGCTTCCGGTTCAATCGCAAATACGGAAACGTTGGTTGAAATACGCGGCAGGACCATATCGCCCGAGATCAGCAGATTCAATTCGGCGCAATACAATGAAGCATGTTCCGGAGCATGGCCGAAGCCGGTGATGACGCGCCACGCCCGCTGCCCGCCGCCCGCTCCGATCATCACGTCTTGGCCTTCCTGCATGCGGGTGTAGGCCAGCGGCACGGAAGGCACCAGCGACGCGTAATAATTTTTGCGCGCTTGCAGTTTTTCCAGCATGGCCGGATCGCTCAATCCATGCCGTTGGAAGTGGGGAAACATCGCGGTGCCGTCGACGCCGGGCAGCGACGCGGACATCATGCGCGCAAACGTATATTCGGCCGCCGTCATCCACAGCGGCGCCGACCAGCGCCGGCACAGCCAGTCGGCCAGTCCGACATGGTCGGGATGGCAATGCGTGGCGATGACCCGCAGTATCGGCAAGCCGCGCAACCGGTTGGCGAAGATGCTCTCCCAGGCGGTGCGGGTGGCGTCGTCGGCAATGCCGCAATCGACTGCGGTCCAGCCGCGCACCGGGCCGCTGCCTTGGTCGAGTTCGTCTTCCAGCAACCACAAGTTGATATGATTCAGTGCGAACGGCAAGCCCATGCGCAGCCAAAGTATGCCGGGGGCAAGCTCGAACACGGTGCCGGATTCCGGCAGCATGTCGCCAAACGGGTAGTCAAGTTGCGATTCAAGAGGATTCATCAAAGATCTCGTAAAAAGGGGGAGGATATGCTTTCGGGCACCTCTAAAAATTGCCCAAAGTGCCCAATCTCGAACCTCCGGTGCTCTGTGTACACTGCGTACACGTCCGCTCCTCGGCTCGACCTTGGGCACTTTTGGCAATTTTTAGAGGTGCCCTTAAATTGATACGTCTATAAAACGAGGTGTTAGACGGTTTGGAAATAGCACGGCTCCGTAAAATTTTACGAGATCGGAATCCGATATTGACCAAATATGATGAAAGTCGCCGGGGCAAGATGAACAAGCCGCGTGGTAGATGAGAGATTGGAATGGCCGTGCAAATGGGGCGCGATTCGACGTTGCTTTGTAAGTTTATCTCACTGAATGCGAAGCAACTGCCACGGTCACTTGGTGAATCTAAGAGCCTGAGCAATGTTACGAGCGGATTTTCGGCAGCACCACAACAGCGTATCGCTGAACAATGCGTTATCTGTTAGAGGTGATCTTGCGATAGATGGTATTGCGCGACACGCCAAGCGTTTTGGCGGCAGCCGATACATTGCCGCCGTTCGCCTCAAGTGCGTTCTGGATGGCGGACAGTTTCATCTCTTCAAGATTAGCGTCGCTGGCGATCGAATGATTGGTATGGTGGCCGAGCGATTCGCTGGCTTCAACGCCGGCGATTCCCGGTGTTTCGAGATCGTCGAGAAAATCGTCCGGCAAATGTTCGCGCCGGATCTCGCGCTCATCGCCGGCCATGACCATCGCCGTGCGCAACAGGTTCGTCAACTGCCGGAAGTTTCCCGGCCAGCTATGTCTCTTGAACAGTTCCATGATTTCAGGCGACACAGTATGGCGAACATCGGTCGATTCGGCCGCGAGAATCTTCTCGATGACCGGTTCAAGATCGGTTCGCTCACGCAGCGGAGGCAGTTTTACCACCAGACCGTTCAGGCGGTAATACAGGTCTTCGCGGAATTCTCCCTTGGCGATCTGATCGCGCAGATTGCGGTTAGTGGCGCAGATCAGCTCGACATTGACCGGTATCGATTTGGTACTGCCGAGTGGAGTGACCACGCGTTCTTGTAGTACGCGTAATAGGCGCGCCTGCAGATTCAGCGGCATGTCGCCGATTTCGTCCAGGAACAGCGATCCGCCATTGGCTTGCAGGATTTTTCCGACGCTGCCTTTCTTGCGTGCACCGGTAAAGGCGCCGTCTTCGTAACCAAACAGTTCCGACTCGATCAAAGTCTCTGGAATCGACGCGCAGTTGACTGCAACGAATGGACCCTTCGCACGCGGAGAATCGTTATGGATGGCCTGCGCCAGCAATTCCTTGCCGGTACCTGTTTCCCCCACCACCAGGATCGGAATGTCGCGCCCCAGCACCTTGTGGACCTTGTCGATCACGGCGGCAATCTGCGGATCGCCGGTGTTTAGGTAGCGCAAACCCGACAGGCGTCGGCTGGCCTGTTCGGCGTGCAGGTGACCGGCGGCGTCATTTTGCTTGGGGCTCGTTTCGGCAACATGCTGGAACACGTTGTTGGTCAAGCGTAATTGCGCACGGCCGCACACCCGTACGCCATTATTCAAGCAAAGGCTCAGCAGGCCGGGCGCGGCGGTACGGTAATGATCAAACAAGGCGGAAACAGGTAGACCGAACAGCGAACTGAAGGTGTGCGATTGCAGCGCGATCAGCGATAGTCCAAGCTGAAACAGGCCGATCCGGTTGGCCGACAGGAAACGTCCGCCCGGCGTGAAAGAGGCGATGCCTTCCATCAACGTGCCGATGAACTCCGGACGTGGATGGAAGTGCAAGGTGATCGCGTCCTGGAACGCCGCCGAAAACAATTGATTCTCAATCATTTGCGCCGACATGCGTACTAGCGCCATGGTGTGTTTATGGTAACTGCGCTGGTCGCCGGTGACATCCAGTACGCCGATCACTTTGCCCTGATAGTCGAGAATAGGTGCGGCGGAGCAAGTCAGGAAATGATTGGCGCGCAAATAGTGTTCACCCGCATGGACCATCGTCGGTTTTTGCTCCGCGATCGCAGTGCCGATCGCATTGGTGCCCTTGCTTTCCTCCGACCAGGCGACACCTGGATTGAGAGCAACCCGATTCGCTTTTTCGAGAAAATCGTCGTCGCCCAGCGTGTGCACGATCAAACCATGTGCATCCGTCAGGAGCACCATGTTATGGGTATTGATGATTTGCTCGTAGAGTGTTTCCATGACCGGCACCGCATGCGTGTGCAAGAGCTGGTTTTGTTCAATCAATACCGACAAATCGGTCCGGCCCATGGGGCTGAACTCCGGTTCCATGTCTTCGGTCAGTCCGTAGGCGGCGGATCGTCGGTGTGATTCTTCTATCATGATTGGGCCGTCGCACGCAGAAAGCGTGCCAGCCGGAAACTTCTGATTTTTCCCGGTGGGCGACGGCTCTGACGAGCTCTTTTTGTCGCGCAAATCTTGGTCTCCTGCCCGCTCCATGATTTAACTCCTGTTGCCCAATGAAGACAGCATGATCTCTTTTTCGGTCAGGCGGTTCATTAATGTAGCACCTGTTCCGAAATGGTACAAACGGAAGTGACGTGTGTTTGCGCACTCCGCATGCAACACGATGCTCAGCCCGCTCCGCGGCGACATTGGGTTCCAAGATGCTACGCGTATAGCGCGATACATACAAGCGGATATTCATACAGCGCCGGTCGACGGCGCCGACCAGGGAACGTCCGATGCGGTGTGGTAACGCCGGCTTGGCATGCCAATTGCCTTATCTCCTCGTAAATATTCCACACTCTTCAGGAGACACCTCATGAAACTCGATGCCCCCTTCATTGCACGCTGCCTTTTATCCGGTGCAGTCGCGCTGGCTCCCATGTACGGACTGGCCCACGGCGATGTAACGCCGCATGCCGTCGATACGCAGTCGTTGCCATCGCTTGGCGACCAATGGCGCACTGAAAACCCATATCGCGGATTGCCGGAAGCAGTCAAAGTTGGGGCCTCCGCTTACACGCAGAATTGCGCGCGCTGCCACGGGTTGGAAGCGATATCAGGAGGTATGTCACCGGATTTGCGCCTACTTGACGCCGACTGCACGGTACTGAAAGATGACGCCAAGAAACAAGCCTGCTACAAGGAAGTCGATACTTATTTTGTCACTGCGGTGCAGCAGGGCGAGTTGCGTAACGGCACGGTCTACATGCCCCCTTTCGAAAAAGTCTTCAATCAGGAAGCTATTTGGGCGATCAAGGCCTACCTTGAAACCCGGCGCGATACAAATTAAGCGTTGCGAGGTATTGCTTGCAACGTGTACATGTTTCGTTGCCGCTAAAACAAATAGGACACCCTGAAGGATCACATCATGCGTAATTTTTTGCGTCTCGCCGTGCTGGCAACCTTGTGCTTTTCCTCTGCCACGTTTTGCACCAGTGCATCGGCGCTGGCCGATGACGAAAAAGTCGGGCCGGCCGGCATATTGAAAGTGGCGGTCTACAATGATTTCGCGCCATTCTCGGCCAATGGCGTCGGGATCGATGTCGACCTGGCGCGAGCGTTGGCGAAAAAATTGGGATTGAAGCTGAGCCTGTTGCAGTTCAAAGCGGGTGAAGACCTCAACGATGATCTGCGCAACATGGTATGGAAGGGCCATTATCTCGGATATGGCCCGGCAGATGTGATGTTACATGTGCCGGTTGACCGCAGGCTGATGGCAGCCAACGATCAGGTGCAGATTTTTGCGCCGTATTACCACGATACCGTGCGCCTGGTGCGGAGCACGAAAACGGTTCCGAGCTTCGACAATCTCGATTCGCTGCTTGGAAAGAAAATCGGCGTCGAGGGGGACTCAATCTCCGCGACCGTATTGCTTGGTGAACAGAACGGCAAATTTCGCGACGATGTAAAGATTTATACGAGCGCCATCGAAGCGCTCGAAAAGCTCAAGGCGGGGGAACTGGATGCTGTATTGGCCAGCCGTTCCGAAATTGAATTTGTCCTCAAGAGCAACCCTGACTATCCGTTGGAAGAGGTATCGTTTTCCCGTCTGCCGCGCCAAGGCTGGGTCGTGGGGATGGCGGTGAAGAAGGATGAGGTTGACCTTGCCAAGCAACTGCAGACGGCTACCAATGAATTGTTTGAGTCGGGCGAAATGGCGAAAATATTTTCCCAATACGGAGTCCAAGTCGTCAAGCCATGATGCTAAAAAGCCACTGGGAACGGTGCCATTGTGCCTATAGCCGTAACTGCGCAGGTATGAATGGGTGTCCGTCTGCCCTGCGTATTTCTTCAGATGTTCGCCATATTGCGCCGACCTGCGCAAGCCTTGAAACGGATCTATCTGTGGCTTTCAGTTTTGTGACCGGTGATCGATTTTGACTCATGTATTTAGCGAGACTCATGCTGCTTTCCATCAATTTTCGCTGTGGACACCGATTCAAGAGGTGGCATGCGCTTTGCGTAGTAGTTATTGGTTGTTGATGTCATGAGAGTGATTTTTCCATTTGATAAAGGGGAGACGAGATGCATAAGAATTTAGCAGGATCACTAGTCGGAATTGCGCTGGCGAGTGCCTTCGCGGCGCATGCAGCCGGCGTAACGGAGGCGATGATAGAAGCGAATCCGACCAGCGACGTCATCACGTCGCATATGGGGCAGGAATCACAGCAATATTCTCCTCTAACGCAAATCAACGCGAAAAATGTCGGCAAGCTCGTACCGGCGTGGTCGTTTTCATTCGGCGGCGAAAAGCAGCGCGGGCAAGAGTCGCAGGCGGTGGTCTACAACGGCAAGATGTTCGTAACCGCTTCCTATTCCCGCATTTTTGGGCTGGATGCGAAGACCGGCGAAAAGTTGTGGAAATATGAACACAAACTGCCGGCTGGCATGATGCCATGCTGCGATGTGGTCAACCGCGGCGCGGTATTGTTTGACAATTTGGTGATCTACAGTACGCTCGACGCGCAAATTATCGCACTTGACCAAGATACCGGAAAACTGGTCTGGAAGGAAAAGATCGACGACTATGCGGCCGGCTATTCCACCACGGCGGCGCCGCTGATTGCCAAAGGCTTGCTGGTGACCGGTGTCGCCGGCGGCGAATTCGGCGTCGTGGGACGCGTCGAAGCGCGTGATCCGCGCACCGGTAAGTTGGTATGGTCGCGGCCAACGGTGGAAGGCTTCATGGGCTACAAGTACGACAAGGACGGTAAAGCCATCGAGAACGGCATTTCCGGCACGCTCAACAAAAGCTGGCCTGGGGATACGTGGAAGACCGGCGGCGCAGCGCCCTGGAATGGCGGCTCTTACGATCCCAAGACCGGTCTGGTCTATTTCGGCACGGGCAACCCGGGGCCGTGGAATAGTCATCTACGTCCCGGCGACAACCTGTTTTCGGCTTCGATTGTGGCGTTGGACGTCGACACCGGTCAGATTAAATGGAGTTATCAGACCACGCCGCATGACGGCTGGGACTTTGACGCCATGACCGAGATCGTCTTGTTCGATATGGATGGCAAACGCACTACCGCGCATGCTGACAAAAACGGCTTCTTCTACATCAACGATGCGAATACCGGCAAGCTCGAAAACGCCTTCCCGTTCGTCAATAAAATCACGTGGGCGACCAGCATCGACTTGAAGACCGGACGTCCGAACTTCGTAGAGGAAAACCGGCCGGGCGATCCTACTCAAGGCGCGGACGGTCAAAAGGGTAGTACGGTATTTACCGCCCCCTCGTTCCTGGGCGGCAAGAACCAGCAGGCAATGGCGTATAGCCAGACCACCAAGCTGTTCTATGTGCCTGCCAATGAGTGGGGCATGGATATCTGGAATGAGGCGGTGTCGTACAAGAAAGGCTCCGCCTACCTGGGTGCCGGCTTCACCATCAAGCCCATATACGACGACTATATCGGTGCGATGCGCGCGTTCGATCCGAAGACAGGCAAGAAAATCTGGGAAGTGAAGAACAAAGCGCCACTCTGGGGTGGAGCGATGGCGACGGCCAGCAATTTGATATTCTACGGCACACCGGAAGGCTACTTGAAAGCACTGGATGCCAAGACCGGCAAGGAACTCTGGAAATTCCAGGTCGGTACCGGCATCGTGGGTTCTCCGGTTACTTGGAAAAACGGCAGTGAACAATACGTGGCCATCGTGGCCGGTTGGGGCGGCGCCGTGCCGCTGTGGGGGGGCGAAGTGGGTAAGAAGGTGAGTTACCTGGAGCAAGGCGGGTCGGTCTGGGTGTTCAAGCTACCGTCGAAATAAGGAGTTGTTCTCCCATTCTTTTGGACTGGATGGAATAACCAGCAAGTCTCCGAAGGAGTGTTTTGCCGATGACTCGCGTCATCGGCATTTTTTTAAATTCAACAACCCGACAGTTGGCATACTCGATGCGATTGCGCCGGGTCGGACTGTTCCGTTTTGGATCTGCTGTTCCATTGCGTGACACATTGAAACTATTGTTCAAGCCGGAACGGATGTGATCGAAACCGCGTGATCCGGCGGCCTCGAAATTACGAATTGGCATGGATCATGCGTGGTACACCGTCAAATTGATTGGACGAAAATGGGCGGCATCGCAGTCAAAGCGTGAGCATGAAAAACCAGACACATCTTCTCTATGCGTGGCCGTTAAGCGCGGACTTCCGCTCTCCACGCGTCGCCCGGTTTTGGGCGGTACTGGGTTGTCTATTGTGCCTGTTGTCCACTTCCGTCGCGCTGGCCGGCGTGATGACGCGCGAGCAACTGGTGAGACTGTATCCGGCCCCGTATATGATCGGCGAAAAAGATACCGCAATGCCGGTGTGGCCAATCTTCCAGCCGAATTTCCAACAAAATGTCGCCGACAATCAATTGGTGGGCTATGTTTTCGAATCGATCGACCTGGCTCCCATTCCCGGTTTTGCCGGGGTGCCGTTCAATCTGCTGATTGCACTCGATCAACGAGGTAATTTTCTCGATGTCAGAGTCCTCTCGCAACATGAGCCTGAGTTTCAAGCCGGAGGTCTCGGCGAAAGCTTGCTGAGTTCTTTTGTCAGTCAATATAAAGGACTGTCGCTCAAACAAAGCGTCAAGATTTTGACCGGCTTTAACGGCACAAAGAATGTGTCCGCTGAAGCCGTCCAACTGGACGGTATCACGAAGGCCACTGCGTCGGTGGCCATTATCAATCAAACCATCCTGTCTTCCGCTCTCATGGTGGCACGCAAGAAGCTCGGTTTTGCCGAGGGCCGCAACCCTGAGTCGATCGCACGGATTAAACCGGATATGCTGGAATCCCACACTATCGGCGATTTGATCGATGTCGGCTTGATCAAGCATGTCGTATTGAGCAACGCCGATATCGAAAAGAAATTTGTCGGGAGCAATGGGAGCGGGTTGGATGCCGACGCTATCGCGCATTCGCAAGATACGTTCATTGATTTATATATGGCCTATGTATCGGTCCCTAGCATCGGCCGCAACCTGTTGCGCGAGACCTCATGGAAGAAGTTGCAAGACCGGCTCGAGCCAGGCGATCATGCCATTCTGCTGATGTCGAAAGGGCGCTACAGCATTCTCGGCGATGACTTCATTCCTGGCAGCACGCCCGAACGGGTTCTGCTGAAGCAAGATCAATTGCCGATTGAAATGCGGGATCTGAACCTGGATATTGTACTAAAGGAAGATCACGGGGTAGACCTGGGGATGAAGTTCGTCACTGTTTTCAGAATCAACAGCCGCGCAGGCCTGGATGCATCCAGACCAATCGAATTCGTGCTGCCCGTGACGCGCGAGAAAGGGATCATCTTCCCGGAAAAAATCATCCGGGATTTTACCTTCAGTTTTACGCTTCCGGCGCGTTTTTATACCGTGCCGGAAAGCGGCAATCAATCCTGGGTCGGCGTGTGGCGCGACAAGCGCGGCGAAATCGTCGTCCTGATGATCGGCCTGGCGATTCTGACGCTTGCACTTGCGCGTCAAGAAAAACTGGTTGCGCACCAGCGCCGCTTCGCCGCATTCAGAAACATTTACCTGTTATTCACCTTGTTCTTCATCGGCTGGTATGCGCAGGGTCAACTGTCTATTGTCAATCTCACCGGTGTGTTGCAGGCACTGATTGCCGACCGCAGCCTCGGCTACTTTCTGTACGATCCCATGACCGTGATTTTGTCCATATATGTGTGCGCCTCGCTGGTGTTATGGGGGCGCGGAACATTTTGCGGCTGGTTATGCCCTTTTGGCGCGCTGCAGGAATTTGGCGCCAAAATCGGTCGGTTATTGAAGCTGCCGCAAATCCGGCTCAAGCCTAAAATAGATAGTCGGCTGAAATGGGTTAAATACATACTGCTGGCGGCGATTTTGGGCAGCTCGCTTGTTTCATCGCACATCACAGATCAGATCGTAGAGGTCGAGCCGTTCAAGACTGCCATCACCCTCAATTTCCTGCGCTCCTGGCCATTTGTGATGTACGCCCTGGGCTTGCTGGTCGCCAACATGTTTGTGTACAAATTCTTCTGCCGGTTTTTATGTCCGCTCGGCGCCAGCCTTGCTGTGCTGGGGCGATTCCGAATACTGGACTGGATCCCACGCCGCAACGCATGCGGAACGCCATGCCAGACTTGCCGCTATCAATGTGCGTATCAGGCGATCACGCACGACGGGAAGATTCAATACGATGAATGCTTTCAGTGCCTGGAATGCGTAGTCATTTATGCCAACGATGAAAGATGCGCGCCGCTGATGCTGGAAAAGAAGCGCGCCAGAATCATCCCCATCCAACTTTAGCGAAGGAATTGCGATGCGGCGACGCAAACTACTATCAGCGTCACTCGGTTTGGGGGCGCTGGCCGGTCTGGCGAGCGTGGGTTACCTACCCAAGTCGTTGCTTGGCTCCGATCGATCAGGCGCGCTTGCCGGGCTGAGTTTGTACTCAGGTTCAGGTCTGGCTTTCGGCACCACCGTGACGATCAAGCTACTGCATGACGATCCAAGGTCTGCTGAGGCAGCGATTCAGGACGCGTTGGACCAGGTGAAGAAAATCGACGCCCTGATGAGCCTGCAGCAGGAAGAAAGCCAGGTCTTTCAACTGAATCGGCATGGCCTCCTGGAGGCGCCCGATCGGCATTTGCTGTATGTTCTGGCGTTCTCCAAGCAGCTGTCCATGCTCACGGCTGGCGCCTTTGACATCACGGTGCAACCGCTGTGGACCGTATTTAACCAGGCGTGTTTGAGGGGGGCGTTGCCTGCGCCGGAAGACATCGCGGCTGCCAAATCCCTCGTTAGCTGGCGCAGACTTGAGGTTCGCCGGCAGCAAGTATGCTTGCATGGGGCCGGCATGGCGATTACCCTCAACGGGGTGGCGCAAGGATATGCGGTGGATCTGGCGATAGAGGCGTTGCGTAAGCGCGGCGTGCGGCATGCATTGCTGGATACCGGCGAGTTTGGGGCGATGGGCAGTAAAACGTCCGGCAAGCCTTGGATTCTGGGCATTGGACACCCAAGGCAGCACGATGCAATATCGGCCGTGGTGGAAATGGACGGCCGCAAAGTCGCCACCTCGGGAGACTATGCGACGTTTTTCAGTCCGGACTTTATCCACCATCACATTTTCGACCCGGCGACCGGCGATTCTCCTGTAGAGTTGGCAAGCGTTACGGTCGTCGCTCCCACAGGCATCATGGCTGACGGCCTTTCTACCGCCTTCATGGTCATGGGGGCAGACAAGGCGTTTTCATTTGCCGGGCGACTGCCGGCGGTCGATGCCTTGTTGATCTTCAAAAACGGCGCAATCCGGAAAACCGCGCATTTCCCGGAATTGCACGCATAAGCGTTTTCCAAATCGTCGGCTGGCATAAGAAATTCTCTCGGCGGCTTGGCATGATGATTGCTCAACGAATGCATGCACAGAGCGCCTGGTCGGCAATCGATTGATTCAACAACATAGGGGCGTATGGCAAGCATCAACAGGACGGGCATCGGCAAGCCTGCCGTAAAAGCGCTTTCGCGCAGTATTAAGAGCATACAGACGCAGGGTCGCGCAGCCTTTGGCCTTGCAACAGCATTATATTGAGGAACCAATGACATCCAACTTGGTCGATCGCGTCATCGCGACAGACGGTGCGCTGGCGCTGCTTGTGGCGCTGCGGGAAAAGTATGGCCCTTTGATGTTTTTTCAGTCGGGAGGTTGCGACGATGGCAGCTCTCCGTGGTGTTATGCGTTGGGTGAGTTCTGCGTAGGCACTGCCGACGTCTACTTGGGCAACCTCGACGGCACGCCGTTTTACGTGGGACACGAACAGTTTGAATACTGGAGACACGCGCAACTGATTATCGATGTGGCCAATGGTGCGGTAGAAACGGATTCGCTCGATGGCGGTGGCAAGAAGCGCTTCCTGACGCGCTCGCGCTTGTTCTCGGAAGAGGAGAACAGTTTGCTGGAGAAAACCGTTTTGACGGGGCCGCGGCATGCAGCGGATTTCGGGTGAATTCGGCTGAATTCAGCATGCTGAAATTTTTAT
>PKWO01000418.1 GCA_003132085.1 Oxalobacteraceae bacterium
GACGACGTGCTTTCGGTCGCCGAAATTGTGGCGCGCTTGAAATCCGAATATGAAGCGGCGCGCAAGCGGCTGGCGCTTTAGCGTTTAACTGTTGCGGTGGAGCGGTGAATCACGCTTGGCGGAACCCCAATGCCGGCACGCCAGCGTGGAAATGACGATACTGCGTTACATCAAGAAAGAAGCGATCGCATTGCGCAAAGCGTGTACCGCGCAGATCAGCAGATAAGGCCTTCCGCCCGGATGGTCCCTCACCGCAAATCCGTAGGCCAGCACCAGTCCAACGAAAAAAGCGAACACCACATAGCCGATGCTATACGCGTGCGCGGCCGCAAAAAAAGCTGCCGAGGCGCAGACCGCCAACGGCGCGGGAAGCCGGAGCCGGGTCCGAAGCAACCGAATCGGCGCCCACTGGAATACTGCGGTCTCGAACAAGGGCGCGATGACCGAACCGACCAGTAACCGTCCAAACATGCCGAAGGCCGGCAGGTTCTTCGGGCCGCCCTCTACATGCAATGCATCGCTGACGACAATCGAGTCGAGGGCGATCATCGGCAGCAAGACGGCGTAGGACAGCAACAGCATCAGGTAGACGAACGCAAACGGAGGCAAGCGGCCCAACTGCGTCGAAATTCTGGTGAAAAAAGTCATGTAAACGCAGACGGAATAGGTGGTCGGCGCATCATGTCATGGATAGCTTATCGGATCAATCCGGCGGTGCGTGCCGCATGGCGGCATATATAAGAGAAATACAAAGATAAGAGAACTACAAAGGCGCGGTGGTTCCGGCGTTCTGATTGTTCTGATTGCACCGATTGCCGTTAAACAGCCATCACAAAAGAAGCCCTCGCGATTTGCGGGGGCTTTTTGGTTTACACTGGCTCTTTGGCAATTGATGAATTCCCCAACACCTTAGAGGCACATCATGGAAGAAAAAGTGGAAACCAATGCATCCCAACGCGACGCCTTCCTGGAAGAGAAAGCGTTCAAGTCACGCACCGTGCTGCTGTTCGGCCAGATCAACGACACCGTGGCGCGCGATGTCGTGCGCCAATTGATCGCCCTCTCTGGCGAATCCAAGGCGCCGATCAATTTCCTGGTCTGTTCGCCGGGCGGCCATGTGGAATCGGGCGATGTGATCCATGACGTGATCCGTTTCATCGACGCCCCGGTCAACATGATCGGCAGCGGCTGGGTCGGCAGCGCCGCGGTCAACGTATTCCTGTCGGTGCCGAAAGAACGCCGCTTCTGCCTGCAGAATACGCGTTTCCTGATCCATCAGCCGAGCGGCGGCGTTGGCGGCCAGGCGTCGGATATCGCGATCCAGGCACGCGAAATCATCCGCGTGCGCGAAAGAATCGCCGCCCTGATCGCCAGGGAAACCGGACAGAAGCTGGAAAAAGTGACGGCCGATATCGACCGCGATTTCTGGATGTCGGCGCCGGAAGCGATCGAATACGGCCTGGCGTCGAAATCGATCGTCAGCGCCAAGGAAGTTGCCTGATAGCGTAAAGACATGGCGACCGTTTGACGACCGTTTGACGACCGTCTATTGATCGCTTATTGATCGGTTAACGGCAAGAGGGGGCGAGTAAATCATTTACTCGCCCCCTCTTTCGTGACGCTGGAAGCTTACGCCGCCTTGCGTTCATGTCCTACAACCAGGTATCTATGGACTCCACCCGATTTGCAAGGAAAAGATAGACATTCGCCATAAGGAAGAGATTGCAAGTATTTAACATGGCAAATATTCGTGAGGAAATGCTATTCGTCATCATTAAATTTGGGTTTCTGCAAATTGGCGTGTTAAAGTACCCGCAAAAATTCACATTACCTCATACGGCGATCCCACAAAGAAAGCACGATGCATGGAATCAGGCGAACCCAATGACCTTTGCTAATACCCGCATTTTATGGCCCGTCCCTCGGCTGCTGTCCCGCTGGTCGAGCGCCCATCCAGCGCGTTATCTGTTCTGTTTTTACCCCCGCGAATTTAACTTTAAAAACATTGAACCATAACGGAGATGCCATGAGCGACGGCCTCAATATTCCCAAGGGCGAGTTCCTTGGACACCCGAAAGGGCTATATCTACTTTTCGGCACCGAAATGTGGGAGCGTGTCAGCTACTACGGCATGCGCGCGATTCTGGTGCTGTCGATGGTCGCGGCGACGCAAGCGGCCAACCCCGGCTTTGGCTGGTCGCGGGAAGCCGCGCTCGAATTGTATGGATGGTACACGGGTCTGGTCTACTTCACGCCGCTGATCGGCGGTTGGCTCGCGGATAACTATCTCGGTCAGCGCAAAGCAGTCATTATCGGCGGCTTGATCATGGCCGCCGGCCAGTTTACGCTGGCGGCCGGCATGACCAAAGACATCAATATTTTTTACGCGGGCCTGGCGTTGATGATCGTAGGAAACGGCTTATTCAAGCCCAATATCTCGACGATGGCCGGTGATTTGTATCCTGTGGGTGACGCGCGGCGCGATGCGGCGTTCACCATTTTTTACATGGGGGTCAACCTGGGCGCATTCATTGCGCCGTTGGTCTGCGCGACCTTAGGGGAGAACCCGAACTATGGCTGGAAGTACGGCTATTTCGCGGCCGGTTGCGGCATGCTGTTGTCGGTAGTTATCCAGTTGTTGCTGGCCCAGCGTTACCTCGGCGATGTCGGCCGGCAACCGGCGGCGCAGCGCGCCAAGGCGCGCTCCGGCGGCGTGAAGGCGCCGCTTACCGACGATGAGCGCGATCGCCTGAAGGTGATCTTTATGCTGTTCATATTCGTGGTGCTGTTCTGGGCGGCGTACGAGCAAGCCGGCGGCCTGATGAACCTGTATGCGCAGGACAAGACCGACCGCATGCTCGGCGGCTTTGAAGTGCCGGCAGGTTGGTTCCAATCGGTCAATCCGTTCTTCATCGTGCTGCTGGGGCCGCTGTTCGGCATGCTCTGGGTGCGCCTTGCCAAGAGCGGCAAGAGCATGCCGACCCCGATCAAGATGATGTCGGGCTTGTTGCTGACCGGCGTCGGCTTCTTGTTCATGGTAGGCGCGGCGTACGATCAGAGCGCACACGGCAAGGCCAGCATGATGTGGCTGGTGCTGGCCTATATGTTCCACACGATGGGCGAGCTGTGCATTTCGCCGGTCGGGCTGTCGATGGTGACCAAGCTGGCGCCGCTGCGGCTGGTCAGCGTGATGATGGGCGTGTGGTTCATGACCAACGCTGCCGCCAACAAGTTGGCCGGCATGATTGGCGCCTATGCGGAGAAGGCGGGCGAGTTGACCATCTTCGGCGGCTTGGCAGTGACCCTGGCATTCTTCGCCTTCGTGCTCTGGTTCCTCTCGGGCACGCTGGTTGACTGGATGCACGGCGCCGAAAACATCAATAAGATACCGCCGCTGCAAGTGGAACCAAGCGGCGTTGCGTAATCAATTCGCTGTAATGGCGATAAAATCGATGAGTATTCTTGTCGATCGCACCAAAGTGTAAATTACCAATATAATAATTTTCGACTGTCAATGTCGTTAACTATTTTAGTTTCCCATCAAGCACGAAACACCCTAACAGGAGAAAAACCGATGTTTATCACTCGTCTTTTGCGCGCAGGCATCATGGCGGCCGCCACTGCCGCGGCCGGAATGTTCATTTCCAATGCGGCGTTTGCCGCCGCGCCAATGGTCAAGGCATCTGCCCCCGGCTACTATCGGACGATGCTTGGTGACTTTGAAATCACCGTGTTGTCGGACGGCACGGCCGAACTGCCGGTGAATAAAATACTGATCAATACTACGCCGGCTGGGGTGGACAAGGCGCTCGCCAAGTCTTACCTGAAGAGCCCGCTTGAAACATCGTTTAACGGCTTCCTCATCAATACCGGCAGCAAATTGGTGTTGGTCGATACCGGCGCCGGCAAGCTGTTTGGCCCGACGCTCGGCAATCTGGTCAACAACCTGAAGGCAGCCGGCTACCAGCCCGAGCAGGTAGACGAAGTCTATATCACGCACATGCATTCGGACCACGTAGGCGGGCTGTTGGCAGGCGACAAGGCAGCGTTTCCTAACGCCATTGTGCGTGCGGACAAGCGCGAGGCCGATTACTGGCTAAGTCAGGCGAATCTGGACAAAGCTCCGGCCGACGGCAAAGGGGGATTCAAGAACGCACAAGCGGCGCTGAATCCGTACGTGCAGGCCGGCATGTTCAAGACTTTCGACGGGGACGTCGAACTGGTGCCGGGGATCAAATCCCACGCAGGCTATGGTCATACACCCGGCCACAGCACCTATGTCGTCGAGAGCAACGGGCAAAAACTGGTGTTGTGGGGCGACCTGATGCATGTCGCCGCAGTACAGTTTGAACATCCGGAGGTGGCGATACATTTTGACTCGGATAGCAAAGCCGCGGTCGTGCAACGCAAGAAAGCGTATGCCGAGGCGGCCAAGCAAGGGTATCTGGTGGCAGGCGCCCACCTGTCATTTCCCGGCATAGGCCGCATTCGTGCAGAGGGTAAGGGCTATGTGTGGGTGCCGGTGAATTATTCGGTCTTGCATTAGCACCATCCCGTTCCTCGCTCTCCTCCGTGCAGGAGGGGCGCGTCGCATCAACGCTGGCCTGGGGTAAACCGCCGACCGCCGCCGGCTTCTTGTCTACTCGTATTTGCGCGCGTCTTCAATCACTTTGCCGTCGTTGGGCAAGCTGCCGCGTCCGACGAATCGCACTTCGCCGCGCAATTTGGTGACGTCGCGGATCGTGTCGACGATGGCCGCCGCGATGCCGGCCATCGCGTCCGGCTGCTCCACTTCACAATGCAAAACCATGTCGTCGTTGCCCATGTGGCCGCTGATGATCAAGCGTGCGTTGCCGATTACCGGGTAGCGCTTGAGTACTTCCGCAACCTGCGAAGGGTGGACGAACATCGCGCGTACTTTCGCGGTTTGGTCGGCGCGCCCCAGCCATCCCCGGATACGGGTATTGGTGCGGCCGCAGCGCGAGATGCCGGGCAACACCGCCGACAAGTCGCCGGTGGCGAACCGAATCAGCGGGTAATCCGGATTGAAGGAAGTAATCACGACTTCGCCGATCTCGCCGTCGGGCAGCGGATCGCCGGTTCCGGGGCGGACGATTTCCAGCAGTAATTCTTCATCCAGGATCATGCCGGGATTGACTTCGCCGTCGGTCATCGATTCGTAGGCGATATTGCCGATATCGGCTGAACCGTACATTTGCAATACATGCGGCACGCCATTGCTGTGCAACCACGCGCGCAGCGACGGCGGCAACGCCTCGGCGCCGACTATTGCGCGTTGCACGCTGCTGATGTCGGCAGCCATCTCATGCGCCTTCTCGATGATGATCTTCAGGAATGAGGGCGTGCCGGCATAGGCGTCCGGCTTCAGTGCCGCCATTGCCTGCACCTGCATCTCGGTTTGGCC
>PKWO01000072.1 GCA_003132085.1 Oxalobacteraceae bacterium
GGTTTGTACCTCGTCGACAATCAGCAGCAGCCGATGTTTGTCGGTCAGCGCGCGCAAACCCTGCATGAATTCCCGGGTCGCCGGGACGACCCCGCCTTCCCCTTGCACCGGCTCCAGCATTACTGCGACGGTGGTATCGGTAATGCGCTTTTCCACGCTGGCAAGATCGTTTAGATCCGCTTTCGGAAAACCGGCAACTTGCGGTGCAAAGATGGTGTCCCACCCCGGTTTGCCGCTGGCCGACATGGTCGCCAACGTGCGGCCATGGAAGCCGTGGTCGAAGGTAATGATTTCATAACGGTTCTGACCGGCGCTGTTCTTGAATTTCTTGCCATATTTGCGCGCCAGCTTGATCGCGCCCTCATTGGCTTCCGCGCCGCTGCTGGCGAAGAAAACTCGGTCAAAACAAGAGTTTTCGACCAGCAGCGATGCCAACTCAATAGAAGGTTCGTTGTAAAACGCGGGCGACGGGTTGATCAATTTTTTTGATTGCGTCGCCAGTGCCGTTTGTATGCATTGCGGTGCGTGCCCCAGGCAATTCACGGCCCAACCCTGGACAAAATCGAGATAGCGCTTACCGGTGTGGTCGGTCAACCACATACCTTGCCCTTCGGTGAATACCAGCGGTGGCCGGTGAGCGGTCGGCAATAGCGCATTGATGTCGTACTGACTGAATTCCATATGGATAGATCCTGAATAAAGAAAAGACGAGGGTAAATTGGTCAAAAAAAAAGCCACAGGGTTGGCCTGTGGCTTAGTGAGCGGCAAACGCTTACACGCACGGCTTCCCAGGCAATGGCAAGAGGGTGCGGCGTCGCAAGAGCGTGTCGATGGTATTCATGGATTCGATATTATGATGTTTTGCGCCGCGCGTCAAAACAAAAGTACGCACAACAGCAGGAATTTTGGATGTATAGTTTGCCTTTGAATAATATCAATAAGGCATTGCCGCAAGATGATGGAGACGCTGCCCATAAGCTTCACCCTGGCGGAGTTTCGCAAGGTGACGCCGCTTGACGAATCGAATATATGGAGTTTTTTGCTTGACCGAAATGCTGACAGGATTAGCGTAAAACGGCGCGGCCCGGCGCTGGAAAATCTGGAAAAAATCTTCGTCGCCACCTTTCGCCTGGCTAATTCGGTTGGTTTTCGCGCGATGACGCTGCGCGACCTGTGCCAGGAAACCGGCCTGTCGATGGGGGGCCTATACGGTTACATCGAGAGCAAGGATCAATTGGCAGCGATGATCGAAGACGCGGTACGCCAGACCAGCGAGCAGATGCGAACCTGGTTTACGCATCTAAAATCGCCGATCGATGAAGTCGAATGCTTGCTGCGCGCCTTCATCTTTTCATCGGAAATTCTCCAACCCTGGCTCTTTTTCGTCTACCTGGAGTCGCGCACACTGGCCGCCGAACAGCGCAAGGTTGCCAAGGAATCGGAACTGCGCTTTCATTCGCATATTGCGGCGCTGCTTGAGGCAACCGGCGGATTTTCTGAAGCCCAAGCTTTTTTGCTGGCCGCGCATTGCATGGCCTGCGTGCAGGACTGGTATGTGAAACGCTGGAAGTATCACGCCGAAAAAATCAGTGTGGACGATTTTGCCGAAAGTGCCGTCAAGCTGATTCGGTCCTACGCCGAGCCGCAACGTCGCTGATGCCGCGGAGCGGCTAGGATCATCGCGGGTCCCGCAGAGGGGGCGCTTGGCTTTTCCGCCATACTCGCTTACTGCCAGATGTCGGTCGACAATTCCAACGTCTCCTTGATTTCTTCCATCACCACATAACTCTTCGATTGCGCGGCGCCCGGTAGTTGCAGCAGCATGTCGCCCAGCAGCTTGCGATAGGCGGCCATCTCGTGAATGCGCGCCTTGATCAGATAGTCAAAATCGCCGGACACCAGATGGCATTCCTGCACTTCCGGTATGCGCAGCACCTCTTGCCGGAATTTCTCAAAAGTCGAGGCCGATTTATGGTTGAGGGTAATTTCCACGAAGACCAATAGCTTCGCGCCCAGCGAGGCCGCATCCACCTTCGCGTAATAGCCGGTGATGATGCCGTCGCGTTCCATCCGCTTCACGCGCTCGATGCACGGTGTGACGGACAGGCCGACGCGATCGCCTAAGTCTTTCATTGAAATGCGCCCCTCCTGCTGAAGAATGCGCAGAATATGGCGGTCGAGCTTATCGAGACTACGCGTCGATTCTTTATGGATTCGCATGAATTTCAACTAAATTTGTAGTGTTTTACGTGAACAAAAACTAGTTAAACACCAATATCATAGCTGCAAATCTGGTAGTTGGGTTGAAACTCCCATCAGGGCATATCAGCATCGTTATCTTGGGGCCGTGTGCGTCAATATGACTGCGGCCATGGGCAATGCCACCTGACGGCGCTGGGCGTTTGATTTTTTGGGCGGGGTCCCACTCCGCTATGTACAATCGTTGGCGTTCGTGGCGGGTGGGACCTGCCTACAAAACCGAAAAAATGGAGATTTATCATGTTAGTAGGCGTCCCGAAGGAAATCAAGAATCATGAATACCGTGTAGGCTTGACGCCGGCTTCCGTGCGCGAGCTGACGTTGCGCGGTCACAAGGTGATCGTGCAAAAGAACGCCGGCACCGAGATCGGCCTGTCCGACCAACAGTACGCGGCAGCAGGTGCGACGCTGGTCGACACAGCCCAGGAAATATTTGCGCGCGCGGAGATGATTATCAAGGTCAAGGAACCGCAGCCCGGCGAGTGCGCGATGCTGAGAGAAGGGCAAATTCTCTATACCTATCTGCACTTGGCGCCCGACCCTGAACAGACTGCGGCGTTGATCGCATCCGGCGCGATATGCATTGCGTATGAAACCATCACCGGTGCCGGCGGCGGTCTGCCCTTGCTCGCGCCGATGAGCGAAGTGGCGGGGCGCATGNNGATGGCGGTCGGCGCGGGCGCCCGCGTCAGCATCTTGGACAAGAATGTGGACCGCTTGCGCCAACTCGATCTGGTCTACGGGAACCGGATTGAAACGCTCTATTCCAATGCCCACTCGATTGAAGAATCGGTCTTGAGCGCGGATCTGGTCGTCGGAGGCGTCCTGGTGCCAGGCGCCGCAGCGCCGAAACTGGTTACACGCGGCATGATCTCGCGCATGAAGCCGGGCGCTGTCGTGGTTGACGTCGCAATCGACCAGGGCGGATGTTTCGAGACATCGCACGCGACGACCCATGCAGACCCGACGTTTATCGTCGATGGCGTCGTCCATTANNTTGGCCGACAAAGGCTGGCAGCGGGCCATGCGCGACGATGTGCATTTAAAGAACGGGTTGAATGTCTGTTTGGGTAAGCTTACCTACGAGGCAGTCGCGAAAGCACTGGGCTATGAGTATGTCGCAGCCGCTTCCTTGCTCGGATAAGCGTCAAACCGATTGATATAAACCTATAATCCTCGGTTGGATAGGTGCGACATAGCAAAAGGCCCGCATTTAGCGGGCCTTTTGTTGTTACTGGAGAAGCTCGGGTCTGGGGTCGCACGCCGTGACCGCCCGCGTCTGCAATGCCGGTTATCGCGTGATATATCGAATCGGACCTATTAGGTGGTTAATTCGTAGTTGGTACTGCGCCCGCCAGATTCAGATTTGCGCATCAAGCCGCGGGCGATCAGGTCATTCGCATCGCGCAGCGCCGTGTCCGGCGAGCACTTGGCAATGGCCGCCCATTTGCTGCTGGTCAGCTTGCCGTCGAAGCCCAGGCCTTCCATACGGGTCCACTATACTTTTTGGATTTGATTGAAAGCCCCCTCCAATTGATTGTTGCGAGGGGGCTTTTTAGGGTATCGAATTTGGCTCCGGGTGTCGACACAGGCCGTTTTTAATGCAATGTCGGTTGATGCATCACTCCAAATCGCTCTGCCAGGGCGGCTAGGCGCTTGTCTAGTGTCCACAACTCTGCGCTAGGTGTGATTAGTGTTGAGGCCAGCAAAACCATGTCAACTAACCCGCATCCAAGCCCATACAGCTGTTCGCGCTCAATGAATTCCATCACTTCGCGCAAACTGGCCTGTTGTGTCTGTTGAAGAAGTCCTAAGTCATTGAGCGTCTGAGCACGTGGTGCAGGCGGCGTCCCGCACGCAAGTTCACCCAAGACCATTGGATGGGTTAGCGCCAAGTCCAAATCAAGCAAGTCCACCAGAACATCATTGTATTGTCGGAAGTGGTTAACCCACACCGATGTGTCGATTAGGACGCCCTTCATTGCGCGGGCTCCTCCCTTCGTCGAGGCACATCCTGCATCTCAGCCATGGTGGCACCCAACGCAGCAAGGCGTTTGGCGGCCTGTACCCGAATGAAAGTTTTCATTGCTTCTCGGAAGATGTCGGCCCTGTCCATAGACGGGTCGGCCACTTCCAGTGCCTTTTTGTACAGGTCATCATCAATCGTGACGGTTGTTCTCATACGTGCCTCCTGCATCAAATAAGGCGTTATTATGCATCAAATATGACATCTTCGCAAGTCACGCGCAACAGCAGGAGTATGAACCGGATAAAGCGTGGGCGCCCGCAGTCAAATCCCGATTCCCTTTTTATCCGCTTACGATTTGGCGGTTTCACGCACCGCACTTCTTTGACGGCCAGTGGGAGCTTTGGCTCAAAGTAAAGCATGTCTTCGGGTGCAATTGGCCCTTTGGCCGGAATGTGGTAAGCGAGACGCCAGCGCCGTCTGTACAGTAACCTCGACATAAGCCATTGTAGTTCCCACTATTTTTGATGGGAGCCACAATGGATACAGAAGTGAAGACAGGCAATCGCAAGGGCCGATTGAATTACAATACAGCCATTAAAATGCATGTCGCGCGGGCGCCATGCGAACCCGGGGTGTCGGTATCAAAGCTGGCGCTGACGCATCAACTCAATGCCGACATGGTATTCAAATGGCGCCGCGAATACCGTGCAGGTTTGCTGGGCGATTCCACCGGCCAGCCTGCAGTGCTACTGCAGGTGAAAGTCATTACCCGCCAAACGCCGAGAGCAGCCGTGCCGACCATCCCCGTATCGCCCCATCATCTGCTTGAAGCGCCAGATGCAATTGCGGTATTTGCCAAGCGCTAACTATGGACTTACAATCACGGCCATCACAACATGGCCCATGATGGCGTCACTCAAAAAAGAAGAAACATGCCTTGGCCGCTTAACCTCTATTTTTAACGCGCTCGCAAAAATGGAGTAATTGCCGATATATCCACACTTTAAATAGAAAGAAACTCTATGACGGCATCACAGCAAGCTGCCCATTCCATTGGACAGGAAACCGAACACCCGGCACTGGGAGCGATATATCGCAAGGTAACGCTGCACCTCATTCCCTTCATTTTCATTTGTTATCTCTTCAATTACCTCGATCGCGTCAATGTCGGTTTTGCCAAGTTGCAAATGCTCGATGCCTTGCAATGGAGCGAGACAATTTACGGGCTTGGCGCCGGCATCTTTTTTATCGGTTACGTCGCCAGCGGCGTACCAAGCAATTTGCTGATGCATCGCATCGGTGCGCGGCGGGTGATCGGCACGACCATGATTGCCTGGGGCGCGGCCTCGGCGGCCCTGATGTTTGTAAAGTCGCCTACTTCTTTCTATGCCTTGCGTTTCCTGACCGGTATTTGCGAAGCCGGATTTTTCCCAGGTATTGTGCTGTATTTCACGCACTGGTATCCGGCCTCGCGCCGCGGTCGCATCATGGGCCTGTTCATGTCGGCCATCCCGATCTCGGGCGTTCTCGGCAGCCCGCTTTCCGGCTGGATGATGCAATCGTTCGCCGGTCATGGCGGCCTTGCTGGATGG
>PKWO01000524.1 GCA_003132085.1 Oxalobacteraceae bacterium
ATTTGCTGGCACCGTCCATGGCACCGTAAAATTCGGCTTCCTGACCAACTTCCTTGCGGCGCTTGCGGGCGTCCTGTTCGCCGATCAGACCGGCATTCAGGTCGGCGTCAATGGCCATTTGCTTGCCGGGCATCGCATCTAACGCAAACCGCGCGCCGACTTCGGCAATCCGCCCGGCGCCCTTGGTCACGACGGTGAAATTGATGATGGTCAGGATGATGAAAACGATGATGCCGACTGCGTAATTCCCGCCGATCAGGAAGTGGCCGAACGCCTCGATCACTTTACCTGCGGCGTCGGGACCGGTATGTCCTTCGGTGAGCACAACACGGGTCGATGCCACATTGAGCGAAAGCCGCAGCATGGTACTGACCAGCAGCACAGTAGGAAACACCATGAAATCGAGCGGCTTTACCGTATACAAACTGGTCAGCAAGACAATCACCGACAGCGCTATATTGAAGCTGAAGAAAATATCGAGGGCAAACGCCGGTAACGGCAATATCATCATCGACAGCATCATGATGATGATGATCGGCGCCGCAAAGCCCCGAGAGCCTTGGCGTGTCAGCCATGCGGGTAATTTCAAACTATCCATTGTTCACGCCGTCCATTATGTCGCTCGCGGCTGCGCTGCCGGGTTGAGTGGATCAAGTTCCGCAGGCACATCCAGTTCCGCCGGCAATTCAGGGCGCGTACCGCCATGCTTGCTGTAAGTGCGCAACTGAAATACATACGCCAACACTTCAGCCACAGCGGTGTATAGGGATTGCGGAATTTCATCGCCCAGTTCCGTATGCCGATGCAGTGCGCGCGCCAGCGCAGGTGCTTCTAATAGCGGCACTTGATGGGCGACGGCAATCTCGCGAATCCTGGCCGCCACGGCATCGGCGCCCTTGGCGACGACTTTGGGCGCGCCTGTGCTGCCGTTCGAATATTGGAGAGCCACCGCGAAGTGAGTCGGATTGGTGACGACGACATCGGCGGTGGGTATCGCAGCCATCATCCGGCGGCGTGCCATCTCACGCTGCAAGCCGCGAATCCTGGCCTTGATTTCCGGATTCCCCTCAGATTCCTTGGATTCTTGCCGCAATTCTTGGCGCGTCATCTTGAGTTTATTTGCGTATTGCCACATCTGGTATGGCGCATCGATCATCGCGATGAGCACCAGACTGCCGACAATCGCAATGAAGCTGGTAAGCAGGAGGTGGGCGACATGCGTGCTGGCCGCTTTCAGAGGCTCCGCCGTCAACCCCATCACCGCGTCGATTTGATGAGATACCACCGACCACGCCACCGTGCCGACCAGGACGGCCTTGCCGACCGCCTTGAGCAGCTCTACCAGCGAGCGCCCCGACACCATGTTGCTCAGACCGGAAATCGGGTTTAACTTGCCAAATTTGGGCTGCAGGGCGGAAACGCTGAACAGCCATCCGCCGATCAACAATGGGGATGCAGCCGCAACCACGATAAGCAGTCCTGCAAACGGAACAAAAGCCAGCAATAACTCGCCTACATTTCGGCCGATTCGCATCATCAACAGATTCGGGTCGAATATTGCCGCCCGGTCGAACGCCATCCCCGAAGCAAGCATGCTTTCAATCTGACGGATCACGCCATCACCCGTAAACCATAAACCGCCGCCGGCTGCCATCAATACGGTACAGGTTGCCAATTCACGCGAACGCGGCACATCGCCGTCCTCGCGCGCCTGTTCTATGCGCCGCGCTGAGGGTGCTTCGGTCCGTTCAAGATCGCTATCTCCAGCCATCGCCCACTCCTATGGTTACTCCACGCGCATAGAAAGGCGATTAGAGATTTATTAGGGTAGATTATTGGTCAGAAGGCCACCGCCTCATCGGCGGAACAGGGGTGGAATCTTCCCGCTTTTTCGTTGGTTGTATGAAACATCGAGCCGACAAGCGCAGAAAATCGCCGGAACCACGATGTTTGAGCCTGGTTATTAGACAAATTCGCGAGAAGATCGCGCAGAATTTTGAGTTGCAGAGGAATGTCGAGACCGGTATAACACCGATCAGAGTTTGATATTCTGCGCCCAAGCCAACGCCGACAAGTGCGCTTCATTCACCTGCCGGGGACTGATAAACAGCGAATCGGCCAGTTCGCCGACACTACCGTTATTCAGCTCACAAGCTTCGGCTAACGCAAGGAAAGGTCCATACATGCCCTCACGCGACCGCAATGCCTGTGTCACCGGTTCCGACAACTGAATATTTTCCAACACCTCTTCCATCGAGATACCCAGCAGGCGATCAAGCAGAGAAAACATGCCGGCAACAAACAGGTTTTCAATCTCGGTCTTCGGTATAAACCCCTTGCCCAGCAACTCGGCAAACCGCCCTCGCACGATGGCGGTATGCATCAGCACCGGCGAATAGCCGATGGTGCTGGCAGTAGCCAGCAGCACAGACAGCCAGCGATAGAGTGGTGAATAGCCCAGCATGCTAACCGCATGCCGCAGCGACTGGATCTCCACGCCGAGGCCGAACCCGGCGGAATTAATATAACGCAACAATTTGTAGGACAAGCCTGCATCGCGCCTTAATATACCTTCCAGTTGGCGGACATCGGCATTCTTTCTCACCATGTCCATCAACTCCAATATCATTGCCTGCGCCGGATTCAATCCCTTCGCATGGCTACCCTGTCTGGCGCTCATATGAAGATTGCCGACAAACGCCTCCAGACCCAGTGACGCACAGGAATCAAATGCTTGCCAAGTAGGAATTCGACGCGCCACCATGCGCACCGACGTTTGTTTCAAGGACGCGTACATTTTGGCTTGCGCGGCGAAATTCTCCGAGTCGAAGCGTATTTCGATATGGCTTACCAATGCAGTCAACGCCTTGTCCGGGCCGTTCAAATCGGCATCGCGCAGCAAAATACCGTAGCCCTCGGCACGCAACGCCTTCAGTGCTTCCAACGTATCGAGGTTGGCAAAATCGGATGCAGGTACTGTCAGCACGATATTTTTCGGCGGCAAAGCCGTCAGCGCCCAGCTGAAGATCAAGGTCGGAGACGCATCGAGGAATATCAGGTTGTCGCCCAACAACCAACCGCTTTCCTGTTGATTCAGCTGTTCGGCGATAAATTCAACCAACTCCTCACTATCTGCCGCATCTGGCGCAGCACCGTTCGCACCCTGCAAACTCAGTTCATAACCCAGTATCTTCTGTTTTGGATCAAGCAAAGGCTCGCGAACGATAAAATTCATGTCTAACATAGGGCGTACAAAACTCGCAAGGGAAAATGGTGATGATCGAGGACGAATCGCACTGCTATCGATTTAGGACGCGGCACCGCGTCCTAAACATCAGAAACCGAGACTTTCCAGCAGATCGTCTACCTGCTCCTGATCGGCGACCACTTCCGTATTCCCCTCAGGATTGATCTGCGGGCCATTCAGCAAGCCGGAGCCCGCATCACGCCGAACCTCGGGCGGCGCGTAGTCAAGCAGCAATTGCACCAATTGCTGCTCTAAACCCTGCGCCAGTTCCGTTACCTTTTTAATAACCTGACCGGTCAAGTCCTGAAAGTCCTGCGCCATCATGATATCCATGAGGTGCTGTTTGGTCGCGCTGGCATTGCTGCGGGTCTGATCCAGATAGCCTAGCGTCTGCTCCGCCATCGCACGATATTGCGCCTCGGAAAATGGCGACGACAGCGCCGCCTGCCAACCGCTGGCCAAACCGCTGCCGCCGCGATCAATTTCGTCCTGCAACGGCCCGGCTGCTTCGGTGGCGTTGAGCACACGCTGTGCGGCCTGCTCGGTCATCTTGGCAACGTAATCCAGTCGATCCCTGGCATTCGGAAGCCCGTGAGCGGCCTTTTCAATCAATTTGTCGAAGCCGAGACCGCGCAGACTATCATGCAAGGTTCGGGTCATCAGCCCGACTCGCATCAACACCTCAGCCTGCGCATTCGATTCCACACCGTCCTCGCTTGTTGACAACGCGGATTCTTGCAACTTGGAGTGTCCAATATCCATATCAGGCGACTTTGTCCAGCTTCTCAAAAATTTTCGCTAACTTCTCATCCAGAGTCGCAGCAGTGAAAGGTTTGACCACATAGCCATTTGCGCCGGCCTGGGCTGCGGCAATAATATTCTCCTTCTTGGCCTCCGCGGTAACCATCAGCACAGGCAATTTGGCCAGTGACGGATCGGCGCGGATCTGTTGCAACATCGTCAGGCCATCCATCACCGGCATATTCCAGTCGGAGATGACGAAATCAAATTGTTCGCTGCGCAACTTGGAAAGTCCCATGGCGCCATCTTCGGCCTCATCCACATTGGAATATCCCAATTCTTTGAGAAGATTGCGCACAATACGACGCATCGTCGAAAAATCGTCGACAACCAGAAATTTAGTATTTGGACTAGCCATGAATTGCTCCAATGATTCTTGTAAACCGTTATCAACCTTATCTGCAGCTCAATACACTTGAACTGCGAAACAAGCGGAATTTGTCGCTATTATGCACCCCTATACCCGCAATGCACGACTACTGTGAGCGGCAAGATAACCCAGAACCATACCAGGTAATTCATTTATCCCCCCGACTTCATGCGTAGCACCGACGGCAATCGCTTCGCGCGGCATGCCAAATACAACACACGATGCCTCATCTTGGGCAAAATTATGGGCTCCTGCTTTTTTCATTTCCAGCATGCCGAGCGCGCCATCCTTGCCCATTCCCGTAAGAATAACACCCACAGCGTTTTTACCAGCGTAGACAGCCGCCGAATTGAATAAAACGTCGACTGACGGACGATGACGATTTACCGGAGGACCCTGATCCAGTTGCGTTACGTAGTTGGCGCCGCTACGGGCCAGCAACAGGTGCGAATGACCGGGTGCGATAAACGCATGCCCCGGCAAGATACGTTCGCCACTTTCCGCTTCCTTGACCGAAATCTTGCAAATACCGTCTAGACGCTTGGCAAACGAGCGCGTAAAGCCTTCCGGCATATGCTGCGTGATCAAAATACCAGGGCAATCCGACGGCATTTGCATCAGGAAATCCTTGATCGCCTCGGTGCCGCCGGTCGAAGCGCCAATTATGATCAATTTTTCACTACTCGTCAGCGGATTGCGAATTAAAGGCAACGCAACGCCCTCGCCGCCCCGCCCTACTTCGCTGGAGGCTATCTGGCGCGGCTTGACTCTGGCTTTGGCGGCAGCGCGAATCTTGTCGGCAATGAGTTCAGTGTATTCGAGCATGCCGCTCTGGATCGACAATTTTGGCTTGGCCACAAAATCAACCGCTCCCAATTCAAGCGCTCGCAACGTGATTTCCGAACCGCGCTCGGTCAGCGACGACACCATCACTACAGGCATCGGGCGCAGGCGCATCAACTTCTCAAGAAAGTCGAGGCCGTCCATCTTCGGCATTTCCACGTCAAGCGTCAACACATCCGGATTTGTCTGCTTGATCAAATCGCGCGCCACCAGAGGGTCGGGAGCCACACCGACTACCTCCATGTCGCTCTGGCTGCCGATGATTTCGCTCATGACACTACGAATCAGCGCCGAATCGTCTACGATCAAAACCTTTATTTTCATTACACTTGCTTTCCGGGCATCGCCCTATGCAGGTTTTCAGAATAGCTCAACATCACCACTAACTTTGCTCGTCTGCAAACGGCTCGCGTAGTCCTGCTCCCGATTTACCAAACTATTGTTATTCAATTGTTTCAACTTCTTCACCAACACTTTACCGGTTCGCGGAAAAAAGTAAACCTTGCGCGGATGAATATCGTTGAGGTCCTCGGCAGTGATCCGGATCTTCTCCGCACGCAGATAGTCTCGCACAAACTGGGCATTGCGCTCACCGACGTTGATCGAAATGAAGCCCCGCAGCACATTGCCGCCGCCGAATACCTTGGCCTCCAGATTTTCTCTCCGGGCCCCCGCTTTTAACAGTTCGTTGATCAGTATTTCCATTGCATAGGTACCGTACCGCATCGATGCCGAGACCGGGCTGTCGGCATCCCCACCGCTATCGGGCAACATGAAATGGTTCATCCCGCCCACTCCGGATACCCGATCCCGAATGCAGGCCGCCACGCACGACCCCAGCACGGTAACAATCAGCATGTCCTTACCGGTAAAATAATACTCGCCGGGTAAAATCTTCGCGGCATCGCGATCAAATGTCCGGTCGTAGTAGACATTGGTTGCAAGTTGTTCTTGGAGAACTTGACTCATGGGCTTTGTCTCACGCCTGACGGGACAGCAAAGGTTTTGCCGCCCCTTTTGGATCTAATTCGTACACTGTCTTTCCGCGCAACTTAAACGCGTCAGTCAGGTAAAGGAAATTTTCGGAGTGACCGGCAAACAATAATCCATCCGGTTTCATTAGCGGAGCAAATCGCGACAGTATCTTTCCTTGCGTCGGTTTATCGAAGTAGATCATCACATTGCGACAGAAAATAACGTCGAACGGACCTGAAATCGGCCAGCTATTCGACAACAGGTTAAGTTGTTTAAACGTTACCATTTTCTTCAATTCTGGCCGCACCCGCACCAGTCCCGCTTGTTCCCCCTTGCCGCGCAGGAAGAAGCGTTTGGCACGCTCGGAAGACATTTTATCGAGCCGGTCGATAGGATAGACGCCGTTCGCCGCCGTGGTCAGCACATTGGTGTCGATATCGGTCGCGATAATATGCGCGGGCGGAGTCAACGTGCCGAATGCTTCGCACAAGGTGATCGCAATTGAGTAGGGCTCTTCGCCGGTGGAACTGGCGGAACACCAAACTTCTACTTGGCCCTTCAATTTGCCGGCATGCTCGGCCAAAATCGGAAAATGGTGCGCCTCGCGAAAAAAGGACGTCAGGTTGGTGGTGAGCGCATTCGTGAACGATTCCCACTCCTGATCGTTGCCACCGCTCTCCAGTTCGTCGAGATAGCGGACAAACGAAGTAATTCCGGTCGCGCGCAACCGACGCGCCAAACGACTGTACACCATCTCCTGCTTGCTCTCGGCAAGGGCGATTCCGGCGCGTTTGTAAATCAACGCACGCACCCTTTCGAAATCACGCGTAGTAAACTCAAATTCCTTGATGGAGTCCGATTTATTTTGCTGTCCTTGGTTCATGCAATGCTTCTTTCTGTGACTTTCCTGTCTTGCTACACGCGCCTGGAACGCGTCCCACTCATCGTCGCAGCCGGTCGCCACACCGGCGCTTTCGGCCCCGCTCAATCCCGCTCAATCCCGCTCAATCCCGCTCAATCCGTTTACCGCTATTTTGTCGCGCGCCCGATACCCGATACCCGATACGCAGACTCCGTAACTCCGCAGCGCCCTCTGATTCAAGCAGGCTTGAACCGTTAGATTGCCGCCACACCCGCCAATTCCGAATACCTCCGGCTATGCAGCACATAGCCGGTTCGGCACACTGAAGTTTTCTATCTACTACGCTGCAACTTGCTCGATCAATCCCATATCGCTGCTGGACATCAGCCGATCGATATCGATCAGGATCAGCATCCGTTCATCGAGCGTGCCAAGACCGACCAGGTAATCCGTGTTCAATGCGCTCCCCATGTCTGGAGCCGGCTTTACCTGATCCGGCGTCAATGTGATGACGTCGGACACGCTATCGACCACCATGCCGACCACGCGGCCGGCGATATTCAGGATGATCACGACGGTGAACTGATCGTAAGTTGGTTCACCCAGTTTGAATTTGATGCGCATATCAACAATCGGAACAATGATGCCCCTCAGGTTGACGACGCCCTTGACGAATTCCGGTGCGTTGGCCACGCGAGTGACCGCCTCGTAGCCCCGAATTTCCTGAACCTTCAGAATATCGAGGCCATATTCTTCTTTCCCCAACGTGAAGGCGAGATATTCCCTTCCGGCGATCTCAATTCCGGTCCTGTCTCCAACCGTGGGATTGCTCTGCATACTTTGCGACATGGCCTATCCTTATTAGGTAAAAATTGATTCATCGCTCAATTGGCGGCTGGAGCGTATCAGCGCGGCGACGTCGATAATCAGCGAAACTCCGCCATCGCCCAGAATCGTGGCGCCTGAAATGCCTGCCACCTTGCGGTAGTTCGACTCCAAATTCTTGACAACCACCTGTTGCTGACCAACCAGATCATCGACAAACAACGCCGCCTTCCTACCGTCGGATTCGAGTATCACGACAATACCCTCGGATGGATCGGTGAAATTGGGCACGATGCCGAACATCTGATACAACGGAATCAAGGGCAAATATTCGCCGCGCACTTTGACCACCCGGCCCTGGCCGCTAATGTCCTTGACGTCGACGGGGTCGGGTTGCAGCGATTCGATCACGTAGCCCAGCGGCAAAATATACACTTCTTCCCCGACCTTGATGGACATGCCGTCCAGAATCGCCAGGGTCAACGGCAATGAAATCGAAATGGTCGTACCGAAACCTTTGCCTGAGCGAATGTCGACCACGCCACCCATCGCCGTAATATTCCGCTTAACCACATCCATGCCAACACCCCGGCCGGAGACGTCGGTCACTACTTCAGCAGTAGAAAATCCTGGTGCAAAAATAAGCTGCCATACGTCGGCGTCAGCCATGTTATCGGTGACTGCCAGACCTTGCTCCCTTGCCTTCGTCAGAATGCGGTCACGGTTGAGCCCACCGCCGTCGTCGCTGACTTCAATGATGATGTTGCCACCTTGATGACCTGCAGACAATGATAACTTGCCAGTCTCATTCTTGCCGGCGGCCACCCTCACGCTTGGGATCTCGATGCCGTGATCGATGCTGTTGCGCACCAGATGGGTCAATGGGTCGACGATACGTTCGATCAATCCCTTGTCCAGTTCGGTCGCTGCGCCATGCGTGATGAACTCGACTTTCTTGCCGAGTTTTCCGGCCAGATCCCGTATCATGCGCGGGAAGCGTGAGAACACATAATCCATCGGCATCATGCGAATCGACATGACCGCCTCTTGCAGATCACGGGTATTGCGTGTCAGCTGGCTCACGCTATTGAGCAGCCGTTCGTGCAGCATCGGATCGAGCGAGTCGGTGCGCTGTTCGATCATCGCTTGCGTAATCACCAACTCGCCAACAAGATTAATTAACTGATCCACCTTTTCGATGCCAACCCGGATTGACGAAGATTCGTGACCGCCGGCCGGCGCCTTGTCGGTCTCGCGTCTGCCGGGATTTTTCTTGTCGGCTGCCGCCGTCCCCAACGCGTCGAGTGCCCCATCAACCTGTGCCGCCTGCTTGTCAGGTTCGGCTTCGGCAGATGCGCCTTGCGCGATAAAGGCGCGTAGCTCCTCGATCGGCTGAAAAAATCCGTAGCCCGGTTCTTCTCCGGCTTGATCGGGAGCCGATGCTCCGGGAGCCGATGGCATAGCCGGCACCGCCTCTTCCGTAATCTTCAAATCTTCGGGGTCCAATATGAACGAACAAATGGCGACGATGTCGTCGGCTCCTTCATCCGTCGCCAGGATAAATACGCGCCGTTTGTCTTCCAGGATCGTAATGGTAAGCCGCCCCAACAAGCCCAACTCGGCCGCCAGCGCATTGACATCGCGTTCGGCGACTTCAGGCAATTCGATTCGAAAACAGCGCCGCGCATTAGCGAACTGGGCGTGCGCCGCCTCTTGCCGGGAAATACCGACTTCCGCCGTGACCGCAGGCACGGCAATCGGCACCGCGTTTTGAGACAAGGATTGCAGCATCATCCGCACATCGGCAACGGCTTCCTGGTCGACCGAGGTATGCAAACGATGTCCGTCCAGTTGCATCTTCAGAATATCTTTCGCCACCAGAAAAGCATCGACGTGCTCGCTGGTTAACGCCATTTCTCCCTTGCGTATCCGGTCCAGCAGCGATTCCAGCACATGCGTAACGTCCGTCAGGTCAGTCAGGCCAAACGTTGACGCACCGCCCTTGATAGAATGCGCGGCGCGAAAAATAGCGTTAAGGTCTTCACTATCTGGTTCCGAAACGTCAAGCGCCAAAAGCAATTTTTCCATTTCGGCGAGAAGTTCTTCGGTCTCGTCGAAAAATACCTGGAAGAACTGACTCATATCAATGGTCATTATTGAACTCCATCGTTTTTTCTTTGCATGATCCCCTGCCTATGTAACCGACTAACCGATAACCTTCTTGACAACTTCGGTCAAGCGTTGCGGATCGAAAGGTTTAACCAGCCAGCCGTTCGCGCCAGCCGCCCTGCCCTTCGACTTCATGTCGTCACTCGATTCAGTGGTCAGCATCAAAATCGGTACGCGCTGGTAGCTGGCAATCGCGCGCAGCGATCGAATCAATGTCAAACCGTCCATGCGCGGCATATTTTGGTCGGTCAGCACCAAATCGAACATCTGTGCCTTGGCCTTCTCCAGACCGTCTTGCCCGTCCACGGCCTCAGTCACCTGGTAACCCGCCGCGCGTAAGCTGAAAACAACCATCTGACGCAATGAACCAGAGTCGTCCACCGCTAATATTGATTTTGCCATCTTTGCTCCCGCTATGTTCTCGTTTCTCTGCAAAAAACCTGGTCTGCGTATTTCCAATTGCAGATCGATGCATTACTACACCGCAACCGTTCGCACTAGAACAGTTCGATGTCGCCGCTCTCCATGTGGGTCTGGCTGACCGCCTTCCACAACACACTTTCCAGCTTGGTACTTTGGTCCTCCAAAGCCTTATTGATGTCGGCCAACAAGGCAACAATCTCTTCCGGTTTGCCGTCCGCCGCCATCATCGCACCGCTTGAACCGACCGCGCTCAACACATCGCGCAAACCAGCTATGCGCCTGACGGTTCGGCCTATCAATTGGCTCGTCATATCCTGGAATTGGAGACCCGTAACCGCCGCATTGATATTGAGCGCTACTTCTCCTTGCAGGGCTCTCAGCCTGGACTCCATATCGGGGGTCATCGTTGCGCCGGAGAGCAGCATATCCACCGTCTCTTGTTGCGCGGACACACCTTCGTGGATCGCCATAAAGCTGGCGCCCAGTTTTTCGATCGCTTCGCTAAGCAAATAGGTAGTCTGCACCAGATCGGTCTCAACCTC
>PKWO01000225.1 GCA_003132085.1 Oxalobacteraceae bacterium
GCTGACATTGCCCGACTTGCCCCCTGAGGTACACGTGCCAGGGGAACCTATCTCCCGCGGACGCAAGCGTATGGAGTCGATCCCGCTAGTTCCTGTGGGTGAGATCCTTGGGCTGATGAGTCTATTGAGTGATTCCCCGGAACTCACCAACATCTACGACATTTCGGATGAGATCGGAAAAGAGTTCGGCGACACCATCTCGCTTGTGAAGGCCGCGGAGATCCTCGAACTGGTCGACACGCCGAAGCATGATGTCTGTTTCACCGACTTAGGTCGACGATTCATAGCGGCCGACCGTCTTGGGCGGCGTGCTATTTTCGCCGAACAGGTCTACAAACTGCGGATCTTCCACATCATCCTCGCCTTGTTGAACGAGAGCGAAGAGATCGAGGCCGATCGCCTGGTCAGGGACATCGCGAGCGCGTTGCCCTATGACAATCCGGAGAAAACCTTCGAGACCATGATCGCCTGGGGCCGATATGCGGGCCTGATGGATTTCAATGCCAAGACGCGCATGGTGTTCGTCCCCAAGGATGGCGAGGCCCTGGAAAGCGTGCAGGCATGATGCGCAGTTTCTCGAACTAGCCGGGCCCCGACGCGTATCCGACGCATATCCGGCGCGTATCCGCCGCGTACGGATTGCACGATATTTTTATATTGCGTGGTGCAATGAAGTACACGCGACCGCATGTTGTCGACATCATGCGGCGCTATTCTTTACGACATTTTTATGTGAGAAGGAGTATCGTACCTTTCTGTTTTTGTAGAGGTTGTCATGGAGTTGAAGCGTCTACGACTTGGTCGCAATGAAGAGCGCCGCCTGAGAGGCGGTCATCTATGGATATACAGTAACGAAGTGGACAACGCTGTGACGCCGCTGAAGTCCTTCACGCAGGGCGAGCAGGCCATCGTTGAAACGCATGTTGGGAAGGCGGTGGGCGTGGCGTATGTCAATCCGCACAGCCTGATTTGTGCGCGCCTCATCGGGCACGGCGAGCAACGGCTCGATAAGTCCCTGCTGGTGCACCGGCTCAATCAAGCATTGGCTCTGCGCGAGGCACTGTTCGATGCGCCGTTTTATCGTTTGATTTTCGGCGAAAGCGATTTGCTACCGGGTCTGGTTGTCGATCGCTTCGGCGATCACCTTGTGGTGCAATTGAATACGGCCGGCATGGATGCGGCCAGGGAGGCCATTGTCGAGGCGCTGATTCAAGTGCTCGAGCCTGCGTCGATCCTATTACGCAATGACAGCAGCATGCGCAGGTTGGAAAACCTTCAAAAGGAAGTGGTCGTGGCGTATGGACGACCCCCGGAGCACGTCGAACTGATCGAAAACGGCGTGAAATTTCTGGCTCCCTTGCACGATGGTCAGAAAACCGGATGGTTTTATGATCAGCGTCCGAATCGAGCATGGCTAAAGAAATATGTTGCTGGGAAGCGCGTGCTCGACGTGTTCAGTTATATCGGCGGCTTTGGTGTGCAGGCGGCTGCTTTCGGTGCCAGGGAAGTCTGGTGCGTCGATAGCTCGGAATCGGCGCTTGCTCTGGTCAGGAAAAATTCCGAGTGCAATGGAGTAGGCGAGCGCATGACCTGTGTCGAAGGGGATGCATTCGATGTCCTCAAGACCCTGAAGGAGGACGGCGAACGCTTCGATGTCATCATTGTCGATCCGCCGGCGTTTATCAAGCGCAAGAAAGATGTTGCCGAAGGCATCAACGCCTATCGTCGCATCAATGAAGCGGCCATGCGGTTACTGGGGCAAGAAGGGTTCTTGTTATCGGGGTCGTGTTCGATGCATTTGCAACGAGAAGAATTGATCGACATATTACGTGGGGCGTCGCGTCAATTGGAACGTCATTTGCAAATTATCGAAGAAGGCATGCAGGGCCCGGATCACCCGGTACATCCTGCGATTCCGGAAACGCGGTATATCAAAGCCTTCATGTCACGCGTTTATTCGCCGTGACATATCTGCGTAGAACCTCTGATCGCAGTACGTTTTATTTTTCACTTCCCTTATCGCGGGGGGTATAGGCGGGCGTAAAGCCGCGTAAAAATGCGGGCAGAAGGTTGATTGAGGCAGTCAATGGTCAACGGTCAATGGTCAACGGTCAATGGTCAACGGTCAACGGTCGATGGCAAGGGGCTTGGTCTTTTCATCAGATTGCCATCTGATGCAGGCGCACATTACGTTGACGTGCGGTGTGCTGATTCTGTGAACATCGAGGCAATGCACATTGCGTTGAGCCTTTCCGTAGCGTCGGCCCAGTTCGCTCGTAGGGTGGAATCCCAACAGCATCAGAAGCATCGATTAGTTTCTCATAAATACGATTTTATAATTTCAGACTGGCGCAGGCACATTCGGCGATCTACCGTCAGACCGGGCTGGTCTTTTCTCGGATGCACCATACTTCGGCTGGCGCGGCTCGAGGCCGGCCATGATGTCGTTGATCTGGTCCGCATCAACCGTTTCCCACTCGAGCAACGCCTTGCTCATCGCTTCCACCTTGTCCCGATTCGCTTCCAGAAGGCTGCGCGACAATGCATATTGCCGATCGAGGATACTGCGAATTTCGTCATCGACTTTTTGCTGCGTCTCTTCGGACACCGATTTCGACGCCATGCCAAAACCCGAGTGCTGATTATCATCCATGTACACCATGGTCCCCAACGCTTCCGACATGCCATAGCGTGTCACCATCGCGCGCGCCAGTTTGGTCGCACGCTCAAAATCATTCGAGGCGCCGGTGGATTTCTGATCCATAAAAATTTCTTCCGCAATCCGTCCACCAAAAAGGATCGCGATGTCTTCCAGCATCTTGTCCTTATACATACTCACGCGATCATGCTCGGGTAATTGCCAGGTCAATCCGAACGCATAGCCGCGCGGCATGATGGTGACCTTGTGCACTGGATCGGCCTTTGGCAGCAGTTTGGCGACCACAGCATGGCCCGACTCGTGATACGCCGTATTGCGCCGATCTTCCTCGCGAATGACCGCCGATTTGCGTTCAGGACCCATGACGAGCTTGTCTTTCGCATCCTCGAAGTCCTGCATGTCGACTACCGGTTTGTTGCGCCGCGCAGCGAACAACGCCGATTCATTGACCAGATTGGCAAGTTCAGCGCCAGAAAAGCCGGGGGTGCCACGCGCCAGCACATTGGCCTGCACGTCCTTGGAAATCGGCACCTTGCGCATATGGACCTCCAGGATTTGCTCACGCCCGCGAATGTCCGGTAGGCCCACCACCACCTGGCGATCGAAACGACCCGGACGCAACAATGCCTTGTCCAGCACATCGGCCCGGTTCGTCGCCGCAATCACGATGACGCCGGAATTGGCTTCGAAGCCATCCATCTCCACCAGCAACTGGTTCAGTGTCTGTTCACGCTCATCGTTAGCGCCACCCATACCGCTGCCGCGCGCACGACCTACCGCATCGATCTCGTCGATAAACACGATGCACGGAGAATGTTTCTTGGCAGTTTCAAACATGTCGCGTACACGTGATGCACCGACGCCAACAAACATCTCGACAAAGTCCGAACCGGAAATAGTAAAAAACGGCACCTTCGACTCGCCTGCAATAGCACGCGCGAGCAAGGTCTTACCGCTTCCTGGAGGACCAACCATCAATACGCCGTGCGGAATACGACCGCCGAGTTGCTGAAATTTACGGGGGTCGCGCAGGAACTCGACAATTTCTTCGACTTCTTCCTTGGCCTCGTCACAACCAGCCACGTCGGCGAAGGTCCCCAAGTTGGAATTTCCATCCAGCATGCGTGCTTTGGATTTTCCCATTGACAGGATGCCACCCTTGCCACCACCTTGCGATTTACGCATGAAGAAAATCCATACTCCGACCATCAGCAGCATCGGAAACCAGGATATGAAAATCCGTGACAGGAAAGAAGGTTCTTCAGGCTCCTTGACATCGAACTTGACGCCGCTATCGATCAAGTCGTTGATCAGGCCGCGATCGAGAGTGGTCGATGTCGTCTTCAGTACGGCGCCGCTATTGGTCACTGCCACAATACTCATTCCCTCGATCATTACCTCTTTGATGTGTTTAGCTTTGATTTCATCTAAGAACTGCGAGTAGGTAATCGGCTCGGTGGCGGTGGCGGTAAGACTGCTGATAAATTGGCCGATGGCGAGGAAAACGGCAAATATGATCGCCGTCCGGAATGCGGCTTGAGAATACTTCGGGTTCACTAAAGTTCCTAAATAACAATGACAACTAATTTCACCTGCTCGACTCTATTTTCGACAGGATGAAGCGCGACCGCTAATAGTACCGGGTCATAAGTTCCAAATTTCTGCGTTGGCAGCAACGGCACCGTCCAAGGTGGCTGGCCAGACCGAGGACAAACTTCAGTTTTTGCTACATCCCTGGTAGCTTGTAATGCACTGCACGCCTGCATTGCTCCCGGCCGCCCCTCATGTCAAGCATACTGCGCCAGCCGTTTTTCACTGTAAAACACTTCACGATAGATGGTCAGCATTTCGACGACTGCACGATTGTCCGGTGACGAGGATTCCGGAGCCGAAAGACCCGTCTGGAATGCTTCGCAGAGCACGGCTTCTTCGTGGATGACTGTTTCGCTCAATATGGCCGATGGAATTTTTGCCACGAACGACTTGACTGCATTGTAATCGTCCAGTGAAATTTCGTGATCGGCGCGGGAAATGATGACGAGCACGCGCAAACACGGATTGACTACGCGCGCCGCTTCAATACGCCTGATTAACACGTCCTGCCGCCTCGAGTCGATTTCTCCTGCCCGCACGGGAACAATGACCAGCCGTGCCGCAATCAGCGCCGAACGACTCGCCTGCGAGTCGCGCCCCTCGGTGTCGATAACGATGTCCTTGTATCGCAACGAAAGATTTTCCAATTCCGGCTCCAGTCCTTTTCCGCCAATGGCACGAACCGGCAGTTTTTGCTCTACGCCGGACGTCCCGCGCTCGACGCCCCAAAGGAAGGACTTTCGTNNGTTGCGACGTACTGTCAACCAGAAGCACCTTCCGACCAGCATAAGCGCACAGCGCCGCAATGTTTTCAGCAAGGATGGATTTTCCTGAGTTAACCTGTTCATTGGCGATGGCAATAATCATGCATGCTCCCTTGGATATCTATAGACAACGAGTCTGACGTCGTTTCGTTTTAACGAGAAGACACAGGCAGAAGAACCGGATGATCTTTGTTGCGGATGTGACATCGTGCTTGGATTGGGACCTTTCGGCCGGAGTGGGACAATCTCTCGCGTCTGGCAAAAACGACTTGTCATCGCCATATCCACGCAATTGCCGAGGCGAAGTGTCATCATTAACTCTCATACTGACCAAATTCCCATATAAACTCATGGCAACCACCTTTAAGCAAGTTATCGAGTACTTCAGCCTGTCTTTGCCAGGTTGAGTTTCGCTCCTCAAAATACTATCGGTAGCGGCATAAAAACGGTGTCAATTTTTGTCCGTTTCGCGTGAAAATTTCGCAGCGATCACATATCGCACATACCGCACATACCGCTTTTTTAATTGGTAACGACTATGTTCACCTGCTGTGAAATCAGCGCCCATCAAAATCAGGCACAACTTGCAAAACGCGCGGACGATGGATGGTTCTTCTTTTAAAATTAACGTTGTCCGACAGCGTCGGCCATGTCGGCAAAGCCATCACCCTCTCCAGGATTGCCGCAAGTTTATCTTTGCCGGTCTGTGAGATCGCCATCATCGGCAAGCGCAGTTCCCCGTGAATTCGCCCCTGCAGCGCCAGCGCCGCTTTTACCGGCCCTGGGTTTGGTTCGGAGAACAGGTGCTGAATCAGCGGCAGAAGGGCATTGAAAGTAGCGCGCGCCTGTTCGATTTTTCCTGCACGCACGAGATCGAATATGCGCACGTACAGATCGGGACGGATATGCGCCGCAGCGGAAATGGCGCCATGCCCGCCAAGGCAAAGCGTGGCGAAGATCAGCGCATCATCGCCGCATAAGACCTTCAACGAAGTCTGATTGAGAAGATCCGCTATCCGCGAGATATTGCCACCGCATTGTTTGATAGCGACGAAATTCGGATCGGCAGCAAGCGCCATGACTGTCGCTTGCTCCATGTTGACACCGGTTCTGGCAGGGATATTGTAGAGAATGATGGAGCGATCCGTTGCCGCCGAAATTGCCTGAAAATGCAGCAGAATGCCTTGCTGCGACGGACACACATAAGAAGGCGGCGTAATGAGATAACCGGAGGTCTGGAATTGATTGAAACGCGCTACTTTTCTTACCACCTCCCGGGTATCGCTACCGGCGATTCCCATTGCAACCGGAAAATTAGAACCGACCGCCTCAAGAACAGCGCACAGCATCGCTGTCTGCTCGCTCTCATCGAGGGTTGCCGCTTCGCCAGTTGTGCCGCATACGACAAGACCATGCACGCCACTGTCGACCAGGTCAACCGCAAGGCGTTGCGTTGCGTCGAGATCAACAAGTCCATTGCGAAACGGGGTGACGACGGGAATCCAGATGCCTTCAAAGCGCGACATTGTATTTTCTTTTTTCATGACGGATGGATCGCTCATCGTTCAGGCACGCGTGATACGGCCGAATTCGGCGCTAGGAAGGCTGCGCATGACGGCATCCATAATGAGATCGACTGCCGCGTTGCTCACACAGAGCCATACTTTCACTTTCGTGGTATGCCCAAGCGGTTGTGTGCGTATGAATGTCACCAATTCGCCGCAGGTACCCATCACCAGTTGTCTCAATTGGGTGACGAAGCGCGAATCGATCGTGATAGCCATCATGAGTCCCTGTTCTGTCGGCAGGGACCGGGGGGCAGCGACTGCTGTTAGATGCGGACTTTTTTTTCCGGTACGATCGGGATCGCACAAAGACGGATCTGAGGAGGGAGATTTCAGTGCAACCTTGTTGGCCGCACGGTCGGAACTGAAGAAAGTGATGCGTGCAATTATCACCGATCGCATTCGAGGTATGAGGTTTTGCGATGGGGACGAGGATGACGCCTGCATCACAGCCAAGCTGTTCATATAGAACCTATCTTCATAGTTATGATGAAATGCAGATTAACAGGTAACATATAAAAATATTCTAAAAATATGCGCCAATAGTGTAAACGGCACATATAAATTGCATGGCGGATTCAATTTCAAAGTGCATCGACCGGTTGAATCCACAGCGCTAACGGACAGTTCTACCTTGCTTGAACGCTTATTTTGACAGCGATGCCCTTCAGAAAGCGGCGGATATGGAATCAGACAACCGGAGATCTTTGAACCATCGCAACTTCCAAGAACGTCGCAGCGGAGACAAATCCGACCAACCTTTTGTGAACGATGACGGGATGGTTGTCATTGATCGACGCAGCGAAATGGAGCGGCGTACACAGTTTCATTATCCGGAATTAAAGCATAACCTGTTTTCGGCATAATGCGGTCGCGTTGACCGACCCAGTGGAGGTACTTGCAACTCCAGTTATGCTGCCACTGAACACGGATTGTGTATTCTCCACGTTGGCGTCGCCTCGATTTTAAATAAATGCTGGCCAACCAATTTGTCATCTGGATCATCGGAACACTTCTTGCAGAAGTCACTAGCCAAGCTGCGTATAGAACATCCCATCAAGGAGACCAGCGCACTCCATGAGGACATCTTTCGCCATTCGTTCGTCCAAATGGAGATCGTCAACTTTTGATGAGTTACGCGACTTCAATATGTGGCACCGGACAGCCTCTCGATGTCCGATGCAGCGACGACGGCTCCTTTAAATCACTTGCGAGCGATTCCGCATAGGAAAAGCCACCTGCAGAACTGTGCTCCTCGAAAGTTTGTACAGTATGGCCGCGATGCCGGCGGCCATTTTCATCTAGTTAGGTTGGTTTGTAATTTGTGTCCATAGTCCAATCGTGGGAACAAAAATATGTGCCCCTCAAATCGGATCATGAACGCTCTGCCTGCTGCGGTCCACACAGTGTCGAGCAGATACTTACCGGCTATGTGCGTTGTCGCACAGACTCTCAGCGCGGGAACGGCCATTCTTGAATATCTCTTCTAAGTCAGAAATATCCATGACGCAGGTATATGTCACCGGCAGGTAACCATTTGTGCAACAGCCGATTAAAGAATAAAGGACTATCGCGATGCCATCCACCCAAGCGCAAAGAGTTTTCGGCCCTTTCTCTGACCTGCTTGTCATCGACTTAACCCACGTTCTGAATGGTCCTTTCGGCACAACTATTCTTGGCGATCTGGGCGCTCGAATCATCAAGATAGAGCCCCCTGGGCATGGTGATGATACGCGGAGCTATGGGCCATTCTATAAAGATCAGTCGCTCTATTTCAGCTTTGTCAATCGTGGTAAAGAAAGCATCGTCCTCGACCTAAAATCCGATGTCGATCGGAATCTGTTTCTCAACATGGTCGCCCACGCCGATGTGCTCACAGAGAACTTTCGGCCCGGGACGATGAAAAGTTTTGGTTTCTCGTACGATGAGCTTTTCAAAATTAATCCTCGCCTGATATATGCCTCCTCCACCGGCTTCGGCCAGACCGGACCGCTTGCAAGTTATCCGGCATATGACACCATTATCCAGGCCATGAGCGGCATCATGAGCATGACCGGATTTCCGGAGGGCCCGCCAACTCGCGTGGGAACCTCCATTTCCGATCTTTGCGGTGGGGTATTCATGTTCTGCGGCATAGCGAGCGCGCTCTATGCCCGTGAGAAAACCGGCAAAGGCGCATATGTCGATGTGGCAATGTTCGACGCGACGCTTGCCTTCTTGGAGCATGGCCTCATGGAATACGTTGCGAGCGGAAAACCTCTGGACAGGATCGGCAATCGCCATCCCTTCATGACGCCGTTCGATGTATTCGCGTCGGCAGACAAGACCTTCGTTATTTGCGCCGGAAATGACCACCTCTTCGCCGAGCTATGCAAGGCCATTGGGCGGCCGGAACTCATCTCCGACCACCGCTTCCTGTCGAATCAGCATCGCACGCTGAATAACGCAGCTCTCAAGGTTGATCTTGAAGTGACTCTCAAGAAGCAGCCCTCTGCACATTGGCTAAAGGTAATTCACGAAGCAGGTGTCCCAGTTGCACCATTGCTGAACGTAGCCGAAGCCGCTGAACATCCGCAGACCAAGGCGCGGAATATGTTGATCGAATCCGGGGGCGTCCGCATGCCAGGCAACCCTGTGAAGATCTCGGGATACGAGGATCCGCCGACCCGCGTCGGTGCTCCAACGCTCAATCAACATGGCGACGCGCTCCGGATCGAGTTTGCTGCATCAGCCTTGTCTGCGGCCGCATAAGCGGGCCATTGTGAGAAATGTGGCGGACTAAGCACTTTCTATCGAGCCGCAGAAAAAATTGATTTTTAAATAGGAACGCGCCAATGAATACGATGGTAAGTCCGGATGTCAACCTCGGAATCGCGAGCCCCAGTCGTGAGCGTTGGCTACACTTGATCTTGTGCGTCGTCTGCATGATCATGATTGCCAACCTTCAATATGGGTGGTCGGTGTTTGTCCTTCCTTTGCAGAAGGCCCATGATTGGGCGGTTTCCGATATTCAGTTTTCGTTTACCATTTTCGTCGCATTGGAGACTTGGGCAACTCCGCTCAACGGATGGATCGCCGACCGACTTGGCCCACACATCGGGCCACGTATTGTGATGGGTTTAGGAGGTATTCTGGTCGGCCTGGGTTGGATCCTTAATTCATATGCNNGTTGACCGCGTTATACGTCGGGGGTGCATTGTCTGGCCTCGGAGCCGGGGCGGTATACTGCACGGCCGTCGGAACGGCTGTGAAATGGTTCAACGATAACCGTGGGTTGGCGGTTGGTCTGGTGGCAGGTGGTTTTGGCGCCGGAGCGGCGCTGACGATCATTCCAATCAGAATGGTCATTGATGCAAATGGTTACGCATCTGCGTTTTTCTGGTTCGGACTGATTCAGGGTGGCGTTGTTCTAATCGTGTCCCAGTTCATTCGGAATCCGGAACCGGGCGAAGCCCCTGCGGCGGTTACCGTCAAAGTGCAGCAAACAAGCCGTAGCTATACCACCCGCGAGGTGCTTGGTAGCCGGGTTTTCTGGGTCCTTTACGTGCTGGATCTGCTGATGTGCGCCGGCGGCTTGATGGTGACGGCGTATCTAGCGCCGATCGCAACTTCGTACCATATCTCTAACGTCGTGGTGTTTTTTAGCGCCACCGCGCTCTCCGTTGGGCTCATCTTCGCCAATGT
>PKWO01000003.1 GCA_003132085.1 Oxalobacteraceae bacterium
ACGCCGGTAAACAGGTTGGTGTACACGATATCGTCCGCGGCGGACTCGATGATCGCCTGGCGGTATGCATCGTCGACATTCGCTTCCTTGGTCGCCAGCCAGCGCGAACCGATGTAGGCAAAGTCCGCGCCCATCGCTTGGGCGGCAAGAGCCGCGTCGCCGGTTGCAATCGAGCCCGAAAGAGCAATCGGGCCCTTGAAAAATTTACGTACTTCGCCGACCAGCGCAAACGGCGACAATGCGCCCGCATGGCCGCCGGCGCCGGCTGCCACCAATATCAGGCCGTCCACGCCGGCTTCCAGCGCCTTCTTCGCATGGCGGATGGAAATCACGTCGTGCAGCACGATGCCGCCATAGCTGTGTATCGCGTCCAGCATTTCCTTCGGCGGCGCGCGCAGGCTGGAGATGATGATCGGTATCCGATGCTTGACGCAGACCTCGACGTCGCGCGCCAGCCGGTCATTCGATTGATGGACGATCTGGTTGACGGCGATCGGGCCGATCACCGCATCCGGGTGCGCGACCTTGTATGCTGCCAGCTCTGCCTGAATATCGGTCAGCCAGGTATCCAGCAATTCCGCCGGGCGCGCATTCAGTGCCGGGAAGGAACCGACAATCCCCGCCTTGCATTGGGCGGCGACAAGCGCCGGGCCGCTGGCGATAAAAAGCGGCGAGCCAATGACCGGCAGGGCCAGGTTTTGGAGAGCGGAGGGCAAGTGGTTGGCGGACATCGGGCTTCCTTCGGTCGAGGTGGACATTGCCTGGACGGCCTGCCCAAACGGCAGAATATTGCGTCAAAGCGGTTGCATTTTTTGCTGGCTTGTTTATGATGTTAAATGATGTTTTTATAAAAAACAATGTTATTTTTAGAAAATGCCGATGAAGCAAGCCAAACCGAAGGTCGTCGATTTCCGCCAGGGCCAGGAAGAACTGCACAAAACCCTGCGTCAGGGCATGCTGGACGCCGCTATCCGCTTGTTGAGCGAAGAAGGCCCGGCCGCACTGACCGTGCGCAAAGTGGCTGAAGCGGTGAACTGCTCGACCACCCTGTTGTATTCGTTATTCGGCGGCAAGGACGGTCTTGCCAACGAACTCTATCTGGAAGGCTTTGCCCGCTTGAAGAGCGAATTTGCGGCCAGCGCGGCGCAACTGGCCGAGCGCCAGGGCGCGCATGGATTGCAGCGCTTGAACGCGCTCGCGCAGATTTACCATCACTATGCAAAACGCAATCCCAGCTACTATATGGTGATGTTCGGCGATGCGATTGCCGGTTTCGTGCCGCCGCTGGAATCGCGCAATCAGGCATGGGAATCGCTGGCCGTGCTGATCGACGCATTTGACGAATGCATGCAGGCCGGCGTGCTGCCGCAGTCCAACCCGACCGCCGTCGCGCGCCTGCTGTGGGCCGCCATGCATGGTGCGATCAGCCTGGAATTGAAAGGCTACTACCTGAAAACCGAACGCGCGGACGAATTGTTCAATGCCGCCGTTCAAGCGGTGCTGCGGTCGTTACAAGTCGGACCCGGCCCTCAACTATCTCAATAGGAGAGCATCCATGACCTATCAGTGTTTTACCTTCGCCATTTCCAATAAAGTCGCCCACCTCACCTTCAACCGCCCGACAGCGCTGAATACGATGCAGCCGGTGTTTTGGCGCGAACTGACCGAAATCGTCAGCGCGTTGCAGCGCATGGCTTCGGCTCGCGCGTTGGTGATTTCATCGACCGGCAAACATTTCACTGCGGGCATGGCGCTCGATGTATTCGGCAGCGATCCGGATGGCGCTGTCTTGCTGGACGAGCGCAGTGCCGGCGGCCGTGCCAACGTCGCGCCGCAACTGGAGGACATGCAACGCGCATTCACCGCAATCGAACAACTGCGCATGCCGGTCATCGCTGCGATTCAAGGCGGCTGCATCGGCGGCGGGGTCGACATGATCTGCGCGTGCGATATTCGTCTGGCGACGGCAGACGCGTTTTTCTGCATTCAGGAAATCAACATCGGCATGACGGCCGACCTCGGCACGCTGCAACGCCTGCCCAAGCTGATCCCAGAAGGCATCGTGCATGAACTGGCATACACCGGCCGGCGTCTGCCGGCACAGCGGGCGTTGGCGCTAGGCTTGGTGAATGAGCTGTTCGCCACCCACGAAGAGATGGTGGCGGCGGCGCTGAAAATGGCGATGGAAATCGCCGAAAAGCCGCCGGTCGCCATCTGGGGCAGCAAACAGGCGATCCACCATGCGCGCGACCACTCTACCGACGACGCCCTCAAGCAAATGGGTTGGCTGCAATCGGGCATCTGGCAAAGCGGCAACCTGGTCGAAACGTTCGTCGCCAAACAGCAGGGGCGCCTGCCGCAGTTCGACGACCTGCCGACATTGCACTCGTTTTCGGATGCGAAGTACGAGCTGAAATAACCGTTGTGCCGAGCCGTTTCAATCCCGTTTCGATCCCGTTTCGATCCCGTTTCACTCCCGATTCAACAGTGCGTCGCCGACGATCTCCGCCGCGCCGGCGCGCACCAGTTGATCGACCGCCCATCGGGCCAATTCCAGTTCGGTTTTTTTCAGAAAACGCTCGTTGGCGACCGCGAACAGGCGGCCCTTGGCCAGCAGCAGCGGCAATTCAGCCAACGCCAGCCGCTGCCGTTCCAGCAACAAGAATTTCAGCATCACCTTGACGGCGTTTTGCGCATTGCGCACCGGATCGGCGGCCAGGTAGTCGGCCCGCGAAAAAGCCGTGTCCAGCGCTTTTTGCACGCCGATAAACGGCGCGCCATGACCCGGTATGACCAGCCTGACGTCGAGGCCCGCGATCAATTCCAGCGTCGCCCGCGCTTCCGCAAACCCCGATTCGCCTTCCAACTCCGGAAAAATCACACCGAAACCGTTTTCCCACAACGCGTCCGCCGAGATCAAGATGCGCTGTTCCGCACAGTATAAAATCAACGAATGCGGATGATGCCCGGCGGCCGCGAGCGCCTGCCAGTGCAGGCCGCCCAAGGTCAGCGCATCGCCGGGTTGCAAGGTGTCGTCGAAGGTGAAACGCTCGCATTGCTGCCCGGTCGCGGCAAAGGTCAGCGCGTCGCCATCCCACGCGCGAACCTTGTCCGCTTCCGCCGCCGGAATCGCGGTACGGCACGCATACACCCGTTGCAACGCTGCGTTGCCGCCGCAATGGTCTGAATGCAAATGGGTATTGACCAGCAAATCGAGCGGCCGCCCTTGCAGCGCATGCTGCACCAGCGCCACCGTTTGCGGCGCATGGGTCAGGTAGCCGCTATCGACCAGCGCGGTCTGCTCCCGGCCGATGAAAAGGATGTTATTCGACGACAGCCAGCCGCGCTCGAAAACCCGCATCGCCGGCGGCAATTGCCAGTCGTTGCTCATCGCGGCCCGCCCTGCCGGGAATCGATCCGGCGCTGCCGAATCTCTACCCACACTGCGCGCTTCAGCGATTCGCCGGCGGTGCTCCACTGCATGATTTCGTCAATCGTGCGAAAGCACCCCTCGCACAGCCCGCTACGCGGGTTCATCCGGCATACATTGATGCACGGCGATGGCGCCAAGCCGGCATCGGCTGACGGATCGAAGTCGGCTAGCGCAGATGGTTGAACAGGGTTACTCACAAACCTGCCTTCGTCTTCTTTTCAGCCAACTTGGCGTTGAATTTTTGCGGCTCGATAATGATGCGCTCATGGATTCCTTCGCAGACCTTGTCGATTCCGTCCCACGCCTCCAGCCGGAATTTCACGCGCCGCCCCTGCACTTCCACCACTTCACCCTTGATCTCCAGCGTCATGCCGGGCGGCGTCGCCGCCAGGTGCGAAAAATGCACCAGCGTGCCGACGCTTTGCTCGCGCGGCCAGTCGACGTAACCCATGATGCCGTTGGTGCACGCCAATTCCATCATGCCCACCAGATAACCTGTCGCCAGCACATCCGGCATATCGCGGCAAAATGCGGTGTCGTGATATAAGTTCGGCACCGTCGCCCGTTCGGGTACCAAATAACGCCAGGTAAAGCAAATGCCTGCCTGCAGATCCGGACTCATCAGACGGCCGCGCGCTTGGCGGCAATCGCGTTGCCGGCACGGCTGACTGCCTTGCGTCCCAGGTGCCGTGAAATGAATTGGCCGGCGTCGACCACTGCATCCAGGTCGATGCCGGTTGCTATCCCCAATCCGTGCATCAGATACAACACGTCTTCCGAGGCCACGTTGCCGGTTGCGCCTTTCGCATACGGGCAACCGCCGAGGCCGGCAACCGACGAGTGGAAAATCGCTATGCCCACTTCCAGGCTGGCGTAGATATTTGCCAGCGCCTGCCCGTAAGTATCGTGGAAATGCCCGGACAATTGCGTCATCGGGAATTCCTGCGCGACGCTCCGCAATACATGCTGCACTTTGCGCGGCGTGCCGACTCCTATGGTATCGGCAATATCGATCTCGTCGCAGCCGAGATCGCGCAACCGCTGTACGACGTCAACCACGCTAGCGGGCGAAACCTCGCCCTGGTACGGACAACCGAACGAGCAACTGATGCTGCCGCGCAAGCGCAGCTTGTGCCGCTTGGCGGCTTGCGCCACTTCGCGAAAGCGCTCTATCGATTCGGCAATCGTACAATTGATATTTTTTTGCGAGAACGCTTCCGAGGCGGAACCGAAAATCACGACTTCATCCGCGTTCGCGGCCAATGCCGCTTCGAAGCCCTGCATGTTCGGCACCAGCGCCGAATAGACGACGCCGGGCTTGCGTGCAATGGCCGCCATCACGTCGGCCGAGGTGGCCATCTGCGGCACCCATTTGGGCGACACGAACGACGCCGCTTCGATATTGGCGAAACCGGCCTGCGACAGCCGGTTGACCAACTCGATCTTAACCTCGGCGGGGATGGTTTCTTTCTCGTTTTGCAAACCGTCGCGCGGGCCTACTTCAACAATTTTGACTTGTTTCGGTAACGTGGGTAATGTAGGTAATGGCATCTCAATATCCTTTCGTGCGGTCGACGATCCCGGCAATCGGTTCGCCGCGTTCCAGCGCGCTTATCTTTGCGGCGATTTGCCGGACGCTGTCGTCGCGCAAGGTCATCGCGGCGATATGCGGCGTCAGGCTGATGCGCGGCTCTTGCCAGAACGGGTGCGCAGCCGGCAGCGGCTCTTCGTCGAAGACGTCGAGCGCGGCCCCTGCAATGTGTCCATCTTGCACCATTTCCAGCAAATCCGCTTCGACCAGATGGCCGCCGCGCGCAACGTTAATCACATAGGAAGCCTTGGGCATTTTGGCGAAATTGGCGCGCCCCAGTATGCCGCCGGTCTCCGGCGTCAACGGCAGTACGCACACCACCACGCGTGAACCGCGCAGGAATGCATCCAGTCCATCCGCTCCCGAAAAGCAGGCGATGCCCGGCAAGCTCTTTTGGCTGCGACTCCAGCCGCGCAACGGAAATTCGAACTGCGTCAGCGCATCGGCAACGCGCTTGCCCAGCACGCCCAAACCCATAATGCCGACCGTAAACTCGGCCTTTTCAAACGGTTTCAAGAAGCGCCATTGGGCAGCGCGCGCCTGCGCATCGAACTGGTCGAAGNNTCGAAGCGGCGAAAATAGCGCAACACCGCATGCGTTACATACTCGGCCATCTGCATGCCCATGCCGGCATCGTCGAGGCGCACAATCGGCACCCCAGCCGGCAAGCCGTCGCCCAGTTGCAAGATGCCGTCGACGCCGGCCCCGATATTGAATATGGCTTTCAAATCGCGGCGCGCCACCTGCTGCGGGGCCAGCACCGACAGCGGCGGCTTCCATACCACCGCGTAATCGGCGGGTTGATGGTCGCCCTCTTCCCACGTTCGCGCATCGGCGCCCGGTATCGCCTTGCGCAAAGCGGCAAGCCAGGCGTCCGGGTTGCTGCCCGGAGCATGAAACAGGATACGCATCACGTTTGTTTTGTCTCTCCGCTCAGCTTGAACGACAGCAATTGCGCGCCTTCGGCAACCTGATCGCCGACCGCATACAACAACTCCTCAACCACGCCATGGTTCGGCGCAGCTATCGTATGCTCCATCTTCATCGCTTCCATGATCAGCAGCGGCGCGCCTTTTTCGACCGCGTCGCCGGCGCTTACCAACACCGCCACGATCTTGCCCGGCATCGGCGCAGTCAGCCGGCCGCCCTCCGCTTCGGTTTCTCCGGCATGCGCCAGCGGATCGGTGCAAAGCAGCGCAGTATGGCTGCCGGCGGTAAAGACATGGAAAGTCTCGCCGTCGCGCACCACGTTGCCATGCACGGTCTGGTCCCCCAGTTTTAACGTCAGATGAGAACCGTCCTGCCCGGCCATGCATATCTTGGCCGTCATGCCGCCCAATTCAATCGTCCAGCCATCCTCCAGGTACGCGATCGTCAGCGGATAAGCGTTGGCCTCATCGGCGAAATCCAGGCTGCGCCGCAACACGCTATTCAAGCGCCACCCGCTTGCATCGGCCCATGGGTCGCTGGCGCCGGCGCGCTGCTGGCGTTCCGAACAAAGCAGCGATGCGGCAGCCAGCGCCAGTACCGGCAGCGCTGCCTTGCCGGACGCCGGGAACAACACGTCATGATGGCGTTCAATCAAACCGGTGTCCAGATCGGCGCCGGCGAACGGCGCACTGGCGATCAGCCGCTGCAGGAAGGCAATATTGCTGGCCAGGCCGACGATTTGATACTCGGACAAGGCCTGCGCCATGCGCGCCAGCGCCTGGTCGCGATTGCGGCCCCAGACGATCAGCTTGGCGATCATCGGGTCGTAAAACGGTGAGATCGCGTCGCCCTGACGCACGCCGGAATCGATGCGCACCGCAGCAGGCGCGTGCGCGGCGGCGTCGCCGCCCACTCTAAACGTGACCGCTTGCGGCGTATGCATGTGGCGCACAGTACCGATCGACGGCAGGAAGCCCTTCTCCGGATTTTCTGCATAGATCCGGGCTTCGATCGCATGGCCGTTTATCGACAGTTGCGACTGTTGCAGCGGCAAACGCTGACCGGCGGCAACCCGCAGTTGCCATTCGACCAGATCCAGGCCGGTGATCATTTCGGTGACCGGATGTTCGACCTGCAGGCGCGTATTCATTTCCATGAAATAAAATGAGCCGTCCTGGTTGGCGATGAACTCCACCGTGCCGGCGCCGACGTAGCCGACCGCCTTGGCGGCAGCCACCGCCGCCTCGCCCATCGCCGCGCGGCGCTCAAGCGACATGCCGGGCGCCGGCGCTTCTTCCAACACTTTTTGATGGCGCCGTTGCACCGAACAATCGCGCTCGAACAAATACACGCAATCGCCATGCGTATCGGCGAACACCTGGATTTCAATGTGGCGGGGACGGGTCAGGTATTTTTCGACCAGCACCTTATCGTCGCCGAAACTGTTGATCGCCTCGCGTTTGCAAGAAGCCAGCGCCGCCTTGAAGTCGACGCTGCGCTCGACAATCCGCATCCCCTTGCCGCCGCCGCCCGCACTGGCTTTCAGCAAAACCGGGTAAGCAATCCGGTCGGCCTGGATCTGCAGGAAATCGGCGTCCTGATTGTCGCCGTGGTAGCCGGGCACTAGCGGCACCTCGGCGGTTTCCATCAAGCTTTTGGCCGCCGACTTCGAGCCCATCGCCCGGATCGCCGATGCCGGCGGGCCGATAAAGACCAGCCCCGCCGTGGCGCAAGCCTTGGCAAAACCCTCGTTTTCCGACAGGAAGCCGTAACCGGGATGAATCGCCTGCGCGCCGGTTGCCAATGCAACTTCGATGATCTTATCGCCGCGCAGGTAGCTTTCCTTGGCGGCCGGGGGGCCGATCAACACCGCTTCATCGCACACGGCGACGTGCTTGGCCATCGCGTCCGCCTCGGAATAAACCGCAACCGTCTTGATTCCCATCCGGCGCGCGGTAGCGGCCACCCGGCAGGCGATCTCGCCACGATTGGCAATCAGGATCTTCGTGAACATGCACATTCCTTCATCAATAGAACTTACGCAAATATTTCCCGTCGTTGTTCAACGATTGTTTTCAACGATTGTTTGCGCGCTCTTATTTGTCAGTGCCGTCGCAATGCGCATCAATCGCCACGCCACGCGAATGCAGACCCAGTTTGGCCAGCAGCGCCTGGTCCTCTTCCACTTCCGGGTTGCCGGTGGTCAGCAGTTTGTCGCCGTAGAAAATCGAATTGGCGCCTGCCAGGAAGCACAATGCCTGCACCGCCTCGCCCATTTGGCGGCGTCCCGCCGACAGCCGCACTCTTGCTTTCGGCATCGTGATGCGCGCCACTGCGACGGTACGCACAAATTCCAGCGGATCAAGCGGGTCCAATCCATGCAACGGCGTGCCTTCAACTTGCACCAGGTTATTGACCGGCACCGATTCCGGGTACGGGTCCAGGTTGGCCAATTGCGCAATCAGGCCGGCGCGTTGCAGGCGCGATTCGCCCAAGCCGACGATGCCGCCGCAACAAACCTTAATGCCCGCGCCGCGCACCCGGCCCAGGGTGTCGATGCGATCCTGGTAGTCGCGGGTCGAAATCACGTTGCCGTAAAACTCCGGCGCCGTATCGAGGTTGTGGTTGTAGTAATCGAGTCCGGCCTGCTTCAATTTTTCAGCCTGGCCGTCGCCCAGCATGCCCAGCGTGGCGCAGGTTTCAAGGCCGAGCGCCTTGACTTCGCGCACCATCTCTTCCACCCGCTCCAGGTCCCGATCTTTCGGTTCGCGCCATGCTGCGCCCATGCAAAACCGCGTTGCGCCGTGCGCCTTGGCTTGGCGCGCGGCCTCCAATACGGTGTCGAGCGCCAGCATTTTCTGCGCAGTCACACCGGTATCGTAGCGCGCCGCTTGCGGGCAATAGCCGCAGTCTTCCTCGCAGCCGCCGGTCTTGATCGACAACAGCGTCGCCAACTCCACTTCGGTCGGATCGAAATGCTCGCGATGCACTTGTTGGGCACGATATAGCAAATCGTTGAACGGCAAATCGAACAACGTGACGATCTGCTCCACCGACCAGGCGCTGGCGACGATGACCGGCGTTGCGGCAGGTGCCGGGTGAAACGTAACAGGATGCGACGACATAATCAGGTTCCTTCACTCTCAAAATCAACATTAAATTACGTGTTCCGGACTGCCCGCAGGCCAGTCCGGCAATGGCGAAAAATTCAGATGCGCCGCTGCCGCCGCTGCCGTCGCCAGCGGCAAGCGCGGCACGCAACCCAGCAAGGGCGCACTCAAACGCATGCCGAGCGCGTCCACACTGGCCTCGACATGGCGCATCTGCGGATCGACCGCATTGGCCACCCAGCCCGCCAACGTCAAGCCGCGGGCAGCAATCGCGTCGGCGGTCAGCAATGCATGATTGACGCACCCGAGCCGCAGCCCGACCACCATCACCACCGGCAAGCCCAATTGTTGGGCCAGATCGGCGGTATCGAAGCGGTCCGACAAAGGCACCCTGAATCCGCCCACCCCCTCGACCACCACCGCGTCAGCCAATTCGACAATCCGGGCGTGGCAAGCCAGTATATGCGCGCCATCGATCCGCACGCCATCCAGTGCCGCCGCCCAATGCGGCGCAGCCGGCTCGCGCAACAGATACGGCGCCGCCAAGCCGGGCGGCAGGCTGACGTTCGAGGCCGCCGCCAGCCGGTCGACATCGTCATTATGCATGACGCCGTCGCGCAATTCGGTGCCGGCGGCAATCGGCTTCATGCCGGCGGCGCGCACCCCGGCTTGCACCAACGCATACAACAGTGCCGATGAAATCAGGGTTTTGCCGATTTCAGTGTCGGTGCCGGTCACAAAACATTGAAAAGCCGCGGTCATCTCAGGAAGCCATCTCAAGCGCATTGAGCGCTGCGGCCACCTGCGCCACATCTTCTGCGGTGTGCGCAGCCGACAATGTCACCCGCAAACGGGCGGTGCCCGGCGGCACCGTTGGCGGCCGTATCGCAGGCACCCACAAGCATTGCTCGTACAAGGCGGCGGCGGCGCGCAATGCCTCGTCGTTGGAGCCGATGATCACCGGCTGTATCGCCGTATCCGATGGCGGATGTTGCCAGCGCTGCAAGCTCAGCCCGGCACGCAACTGTGCGATCAGGCTTTGCAAATGGGCGCGCCGCTGATGGCCCTCGGCGCCGGAAATAATCTCGAGGCTGGTCAACAACGCGTGCGCCAATGCCGGCGCGGCGGCAGTGGTATAAATGTACGGCCGCGCCCGTTGCACCAGCCATTCGATCACGCTCGCATGCGCGGCAATGAAAGCACCGCCGACGCCGGCCGCTTTGCCGAGCGTGCCCATGTAAACCAGATTCGGCGAACGCAGGCCGAAGTGCTCCAGCGCGCCGCGCCCCTGCGCGCCCAGCACGCCGAAGCCATGCGCATCGTCGACCACCAGCCAGGCGCCGTGCTGCTCGCACAGCGCCAACAGTGCCGGCAAAGGCGCCAGATCGCCATCCATGCTGAACACGCTGTCGGTCACCACGATCTTGGTCGGCGCGCTGCTGGCCGACAACAAGGCCGCCAGACGCCCGGTGTCGGCGTGCGGATAGACCTGTACAGTGGCGCGCGACAAGCGCGCGCCATCGATCAGCGACGCATGATTCAATGCCTCCGAAAATATTTCGGCGCCGGCCGTCGCCAGCGCTGTCAACACGGCCAGATTTGCCATGTAGCCGGTACAAAAATACAAGGTCCGCGCTGACTCGATGCAGGGCGCGATAAACTCCGCCAGCCGCTCTTCAAGCAATGCATGCGGGCGGGTATGGCCGCTGATCAGATGCGATGCGCCGCTGCCGACGCCGTATAGCGCGGCGCCTTCGCGCAAGGCTTCAATCAAGCGCGGGTGCGAAGCCAGCCCGAGATAATCGTTGCTGCAAAATGCCAGCACGTTGTGGCCATCAACTTGCACGCGCGGCGCGCACGGCGTTTCGGACACCCGTCGGCTGCGGCGCAAACCCTGGCCTTCTAGTTGTTGCAGTTCGCGTTCCAGCGCCGCAATCATCGGATTCGTCATTGGATTCGTCATTGGATTCGTCAT
>PKWO01000311.1 GCA_003132085.1 Oxalobacteraceae bacterium
ATACAATGAATCCACCTGAATCGGAAACGAATCAGGTGGCTTTTTAAACACCGATAGACACGCTGCATAGCCAGAAACGTGCACCATTGATCCCGCATTGGTAGTTTCCAGCGCAGGTGGCACCTAATGCACGCCTGCGACCGCTCGCCCCATGCATCTACCGATGCATCCCACAGTGTGCGTGCGCCATTCCAGATCGACGGCTAGTCAGAAATCGACCATCATCAACAATACCGGCCGGCCACCATTGGATTCCAGGTTTCTGCGCGCGGCTTGTTCAATTCTCGCTCTTCCAGTATGAAATGCGTGCAGTAAATCATTTGCATCCATCGACAACGCGCCGAAATGATCGCGCAAGGCTTCACGCGAAATTTCGCACCATAGATATTCGCCATCCACGGTAGTCTGAAACGATACCGTTCCCATCGCGGTGACCTTCGGCAACACAAGGTTCGGGAAATCGATTTCCATATCACCCCTCGATCGTTGAAAAATGTGATTTGCGTAGTTTACACGATGCCGTACCTCCTATGCGGACACACAGCTGCCGGTACCGCGATCCGCAGGCTGTCGCGGTACCGTTGCGCCGACATCAATTACAAGTATTTTTTGCAAAATCATTAAAAAGCGGCAGAACAAGGGCTTGTATTTCCAAAAGGCTGTGAGATCGTCATTTCATCACTTCAACATGGAGGACAGCAATGACGATTAATAACAGCACCACCGGTAGTGGCACGGCGCCCGAAAGCGGTGGCCGTTACAGCAGCAAGAATTGCGTGACGGTGCACGCCCAACCGGCTCAGGCGGCAGGTTCGTCGGCATGGGATGTTTACTGGCGCATCGGCAAGCAGCGACAAGGCATTTGCCGCACTACCATCGATTCCGATCTGGGCCTGTCGCGCCACGACGGCATGATCGTGGCGGAACTGTCGGCCATGCAATGGCTGCTGGAGGAACGCCATGCGGCAGGCAAGACGCCGAATGCGGCGCGCACCNNCCTGGTGTTTTCCGGCGGGGCGCCGGCCAAACTGGCGGCAGGCAAGTCCAGCAAAACTCATCTGTATCCGTACTCCTATTTCCTTACCACGCGCTTTGCCGGTGCGGCCATTGTCGCGGAGCAGAATAGCAGCTGGATCTTGCCGCGCGCGCAAAACGCTATATCCGATTTGCCCATCCATGGTCCAACCGGCGAATGCCTGACGTTGCCGGGCATTGGTCCGGTCTGGTTGACCCATCACCTGATGCGGCAATTCCGGATGCGCTTGAACAATGTGCCGCAAGCCCAAGCATGGCAAGCGCTGCAAAAACTGCTGACGCGGTGCCGGTTGCAACCGCTGGCCGATTCGCCGGGCACTGCCGAACTTGCCGCAGTTCGTCATCGCAACCCCGGCGTGCGGTTGATTGACCCGCAGAGTCATTGGGTGTTTGTAATGACGACCAAGGAGGGAAGGCCGACCCTGACGACCGCTTATATCAAGGCATGAACAGCGACATGGCTAACGGAAGACGCTGCGGCTATTCCAGCCAGACGCATTACGACCTCGCAACAATCACTTTTTTACACGGAGAACAGAATCATGCACCACGACGACTACGACAGAATCACTGACGACAATAACTATTATGAAGATCAGCAGAATGAAGAATGGGACCGCGATCACCGTAATAGGCACGATGCCGACAATGACCCGCGCGAGGACAGCTTTGAGGAACTCGTGATTGGTATCATTTTTGCGGCGGCAATCGTGGCTTTGATCATTGCCGCTCTTCATTCTCATTGACCATGCGCTGCCGCACCATGAGCGATAACGCTACCCTGGCGCGTGATGACGGAGCGCTCGAGTGCTCTGTCAATGCTGTCGGTGCTGGCAAGGCCCCCCGCACCCAATCTACCTGGCTCGGCGATCAGGGATATTGCTGCTGGCTTGTCGACGATCCGCGTAGCGCCAGCGCGATGTTGCGCGGTCGGGGTGACGGCCGGGAAATACTGTATGCGCATTTTGTACAAGCGTGGCAAAGGCGCGATCCGCTACTGTCCGTGGAAACGCTGGATGCGCGATATGCGGAAACCACGTTGACCATGGATGCGCAGATCGCGGAGGCGTTGGGAACAAAAGACCAATTGGATGTGACGGCAGGTACCGCAGTGGTCTTGCGCCGCGCAATCGAATCATCGCTGGTCATCGTTATGCCGCCGATTGGAGTTGCGGTATGGGTAGCGCGACGTGCACGACGGATCCTTGCGCTGATGATATTGCATTGGGTCGCACGGTATTGACCGAGGCGGTCAGGCGAATCCTCGAACCATTCACACACTTTATTGGAATAAGACCATGAAAAAAGAAAATGTCATACCGTTGGCAGGCCACCTGTTTGCCTGCTTCTTATGTTGGTTGTGGATTCATTTCTGGCTGGCGGAGTTTGTCGCAAGGCTTCAGGGAATCTCATTTCGGATGTCGTACTTGCTACTGACATTGCTCTTGAGTCTGTATGGCGGCGGCCGTGCGGTGCTGATCGCAGGAGGCAAGGATGTCGTCGCGAACTACATCGAACGATGGTTCGACCGGAAACGATAGATAACCAACCACCCTGCTTCGCTGGTCGCCTGGATCTACATCGGACGTGAAACTCTGATGACGCGGTATTGCCGCAAGCAGTCGCACCGTACCGCGGCCAAGCGCGGCGGAGCTGACTCCACTGCCCGACGCCGCCGGCAAACGCAGTGGGATCTTGATTGCCATCGGTCCGGTTAGTTTTGTCGTCGATTTCTTCCGGCAAACATGCCGACTGCCGCGAGCAGAGGCGAACACAGCGCAGGTATGCATATCGTGCATATGCGAAACATGAACCTTGAAATAGGCAAACAAATTACCATGACAAACGATGAGTTGAAACGCACCGGCAGCATGCTAACCAGGACCCCGAAGAAGGCGCGCGTGACGCTGTACCTGGACCCGGCGGTAATTGACATGTTTCGCTCCCAGGCAGCACGCCGCGGAGCAGGATATCAGACGCTGATCAATGAAGCGTTGCGGCAAACGATCCACCCCGAGTCGGCGCCGCTGACGGTCGAGTCCTTGCGGCGCGTGTTGCGGGAAGAGTTCAGCAAGCATTGTGCCAATCAGCAACCAGTGGATCGGCAGTGAGCCTGCCGGCCCGTGTCAAGATCGAGCGCCGCCGCGGCCGCAAGCGCCAACCCGAACTCGGCGGCAACGGGAATATGATGAACATGACGCTGACAAAATGGGACATTCTGAAGCACTTGCAAACCGAACAAGAGCGGGCGGGTTATCTTGCCGCCTGTATGGCGGAGGGCGATCCGGTGTTGCTCGCAGCTGCCAAACAGGACATCGCCCGCGCCCGCGAAATCGATGCGGCTGGCGATGCGCAGGAAATTTGGCATGCCTTGGCTTCGTTGTCGCACAAGCTTTCGGCAAAGCAAGCGGCATTCAACGAATCGATCAAGGATTCGTTGGGAGATGGTCTTGACGCGGCGAATGAGATGGGGAAGCGATGAATGAAATTATTTTTTTGCTGTTTGCCACCGTTGCCATCGGCATCTCGTTGCTGAATCACTGGGCCAGGATCGCAGCGGATCGTGAAAATCCGCCCAGCGCGGAAGAGTTTGCGCGCGAAAAGCGCGACCAGCAGAGGTACATTGATGGTGGGGGACGTGATGACCGCTCGGCAACAACCAGAATTTTTAACAGAATTCAAGAAATACACGAAATCCCCTGAATTTGTTCCTACCAAGCATGTGATATCCCTTGAATCTATTCTGAAGCCACGTCCATATGCGACGATCGTTCGAGAATTTGAGAACAAAGCAAGGGCTATTTTTGCGGCAAAGGATTGCGGAAAGGGAAAAGTGACAGGCGCCAAATGGGTTGCAAGATTGCCGGACAGCAGCGAGATCGACCTTCCGCTACCAGGGAAAACCATGAAACATTTTTCGGCTATTGTTGGCCAACGTCCGGATAGGGGATGGCGATGAATCCAGATTACGTCATATTGACTGCGGTTGCGATTCTCGGTATCGGGGGAAGTCTGTGTCTGTTGGCGTCTGCCAAAAAATATCGTTCCAGGAAATCCCGATTGCCACCGGGATACGAGTCCGATGACGGCCCGTTGCCTGACGAATTTGTGGCCTGGTTAAGTAAGCGATTACGCGAAAAAGCGGCCGCCGAGCAGCAAACCTGTGTCAAGGAGATCGCTTTTTTAACTATCGTTTCGGTCGGCGGCCGACGGATTGTTCGTCGCGGTAAGTTTCCGGTGCGCGGATGCCGCGCACCCGTCCAGATGATCGTGCAAGTGAAAAGCTTATAGGCGAATATGAGTACGACTATGACTGAAAATTTGTTACAAATGACCGACGCCGAATACGAGGCGTGGTTCGCCGGATTCGTCTCGATTGATTGTCCGATCCCGGGTGAAGAAGATCTGGTCGCATCGTTCAGCCAAGCAATGCGCACTACTCTCCCGGAGGAGCGAGCACAATCGCTAGTCGACGTCGCCAACATGTGCCTGACGATGGTCGACCGGGTTCTGGGTGCACAAAGTCATATCGTCACGTGCGTGACGCTTGCCAGGCATTGATAACCAAGCGACAGAGGGAATTGCTTTCCCGGTGTATACGCCGATGATGCCATGCTTGCATGGCGAACGGCAACGTCCCTCTGTTTCCAATAATTATTTAGCTTTGAAGAACCGGCGCTCGCGTCCAGAACCGGAGTCCTTAACTTTCTTCGCCTTAACCAGCGCATTGATGGCAAATGTCTGCCGACCTGCCAATTTTTGAATTTGCGCCTTGGTCGGCGTAAATCCAAGCTTGCTAACGGCAGCGTTCAAGATATCCGAAGCGGATTGAGGTTCTTCGGTCAACAGATTAGCCCAATAGTCACCGCCGGTAAACGGTAGGTCATTTCCGCCAACCGCTGCTGCTTTGGCTCCCCTTGTTTTCTTTCCAGGCTTGACCGGTTTGGCAGCCTTAGCGGCGACGACTTTGGGTGCGCTCTGGGCAGGCGCTGCACTCGCCGCGGCTGGCACATTGCTTGACCCAGTCCCGATGCTGGCAAGTTGCAAGAGAGTTTCCTCTAAGGCGTCAATACGCGCGGTATAGAAGGCCAGCCCTTCCTTTGCGTAAGAAAGCTCTGCTTGAATAGCTGCTTTTGCGGCCGCTAGGTTGCTCATAATTTTCTCCTAAGTGGGTAATTTCTATGGCCGCGATTGTAGCACTTGCCCGGCCAAGCGCCCAATTTAAGGCCTGTATTTGATCTCAATATGGCGCGCCGGTAGCTGTCAAACTGTTCGGCTAGCAAGTTCGCGGCTTCATTGCGGTCAAAAACATGGCTATACCCCTTTTGCAAATAAGAGTAGCGTGGTTATTCTGTAAGCCTTGCATCACATGTCTAGGCAGGCACAGTATTGCGTTCACTTGCTTTGTTCCATAGTGACTTGGTGCGCATCCCTTTTCCACTCAAGACGCTTTCGCAGCCCGAATTTCGGCATCACGCTTTGCCGCTTTGTCCTGACAGGCATTGCACATCCATCTACGTGATTTGTTTCTGACGACGATACATCCGGCATTCGCATCCACTTCACCACGGTGGTGCGAACAGTAGCGACGGCCAGTAATCTTGGCTGATACCTCGATTACTTTTGTTAGGGTGCTGTTGCTCATTTCCTAGACAATGCATTGCCGGCCCTTGCGAACTGGTCCAGCGCATCTTGGACCACCTTTTCATATTCACGCGCCTCGGCCCGTGACAGGTCTAAACCGTCAAGCATCATCACTAGCTCGCCCGATTGATTGAACCAGTCGAATACTGCCGCGGCCCAAAGCCTTCGCTCGACTACGTCCGTTGGCGTGCAATACAAACGCTGAGCTTCAAAAAGCACAAGTGTGACTGCATATCGGCGAAATGCTTCGGATGGTTCCACGGTCAGTTTTCCTATTAATCCAACGGTTAGGACTGCTCTACACGACCAAGATGCTTCTTACCGAGATCACGCATCCACAATCGGCAGGGGCAGCTAGGAGCGCGGCGGCAAGCGCACATCCTTTGTGGTCGCATTTCCGCACCTTCACCTGGCAAATTTTGTATAACCGCAAGTGGATTTTGGTCGAACGTCTCGATCAGAGACCAAGAAATCAGCGCCCATGTTCCCCTCTCTACGTCGTTGAAGCCTTTTTAGCGGCCATACGTCGACTTTTTCTGCAATTCCATCGTTAGCACAATTCTAACTTAGACGTTACACTTTGCGGCTGATTTTTGCCCCGCAACCAGCTAAAATAAGCATCCTCCAAAGCCAATACCGGCGGCGGTCTCGATATTTTTGCGGAGTGAAAATGCAAAACGAACCTGTACCAGTAAAGTGCCATTTTCGAGGCAAGAGCCCGTGGCCGGTTCTCTGCCCCGCCTCTTGCAAACGGCGTCTTGATCCGACTGCGCCGTGCGCGCGCCAACTCGCGTAACCAATGTGCGGCCACATCACTTGATATCGAGACCGACGCGATCGGATTTGACATGATTTAAACATTCAATTGTCTTGACACCGTCAAGACAATTCGAATACAACGGAAGGCTACCAACGACCGAACGAAGGCTTCAACTTGAAGGAAAAGTGCGGCGAACGGTTGAAATATTTCACCTAGAAACTGCCTCTGGCTTTGGCCACTCTCGACTACTGCAATCCGAGAGGCAAACACGCAAACCATCATCATAAAGTGGACCCATCTGCCCAGACAAATATCTGCGTAGTTTAAGAAGCACTTTCTGCTTCAAATACAGCCGCACGGCGCTGCCCCTGTTTTGCTGTTGCTGTCGATGTTGCCTCTGCGGGTAAGGAATCCTGTTTTGACACGCGGCTTGCCGATCGTCGCTGGTAGAGCGACTGTGCGACACAGCCCATCAATGCGATGGCCGACCAAATCCTGCCTCTTGGGATCTGGCTCGTGCGGCGATCGCAAAAGCAAACGCCGTATAGCTGCTGAGTCAGTATGTGGCGGGTGAAACCGGCTTTCAAATCAATCGCCCGAGCGGTGGAACATCGCCATCGGGCGAATTCCATCCTTTGGCGCCTATAAGGAGGAACTCAATGCAAAAGCAAAAACGAACGGATCGCGACCGTGCGCCACATCTGGCACGGTCGTTTGCCGAAGCTGCAGTGCAAGCAATAAATGAACACAAGGTGCGCGGAATTGGTACCCGCCCGATGCAACAATGGGACGACCATGACGTGATCGACTCCGGGATCATTCTCCCAGCTCTTGCGGACAATGGACTTGGATCACACCTTCGCAACGAGAATAGGTTGGAGAACATGGTTTCCCCGGTCGTTTTCAAGCAAGCGTGCGAAGAAAATGATCCTCGCTTACAAGAAGCGGTAAAGGCGTTGGCAGCCGGCGGCGCATTTATCGGTGAAGACGGGATTTGGCAGGTTGGCCCAACGGCTTCCTGATTGATCGACGCGTGCCGGGTAAAACCGGATTTTCAACAAAAAATGGGGTTTCGTCGCAATTGACAACTATTCCCAAATAGGTATAATGAAGCATGAAAGAAAAACAAAAGCCACTCATCTGGGTGGCATCCTCCAAAAGGGATTTAAAAGCGCTTCCGGATGATGTACAAGACATTTTCGGTTATGCCTTGAACGATGCGCAAGATGGTAAAAAACACGCGCAGGCAAAGCCATTAAAGGGTTTTGGTGGATCAAGTGTTCTGGAGATCGTGGAAAACTCCGATGGCAACGCTTATCGGGCAATATACACGGTCAAATTCAAGAATGCAGTCTATGTCTTGCATTGTTTCCAAAAGAAGTCAACGCAAGGCGCTGAAACACCGAAGCCGGATATGGATCTGATTCGTGAAAGATTTAAAGCGGCGCAAGCGCACGCGCAAGGAGCAAAGACATGAGTGATATCACATTTGAACAGGGTAGCGGCAATGTGTATGCCGATCTTGGATTGAAAGATGCTGCCGAGATGCAAGTCAAGGCTCGGTTGGCAACCAAAATACGCGAGATCATCACACACCGCCACCTGACCCAACAGCAAGCTTCAGAGATCTTGGGCATGACCCAGCCGAAGTTGTCCGGCATGTTGCGCGGCCAATTCCGGGGGATCAGTGAGACAAAAATGTTGGATTGTCTCAACCGACTCGGTCGGGACGTGCAGATTGTGGTGCGCAAGGCATCGCGTACCAAGACGGAGGGTCAGACAAGCGTTGTATTTGCTTGACCGGCGATCACGATCCACAATCGAGAGACGACACGCAGCACCGACCCACTCTTCGGTTATTTGGGGTAAAAAATGTATAATATTTTGATGTTAAAAGACCCAATTCCAAGCGGAATTGGGTCTTTTTTCGTCCAAAATTCCGCGCCGGCCACCGTATTGACAAAAAACCTTTCCGATAAGTCGCTTTTACCATAGACAAAAATTCTTTAATTGCCAAAGCCAAAATCCTTACAATGTATTGAATTAGTCACTTTGGCACGTGTCAATACATGGCAAAACCCCCAGTTGTTGAAGACAAAGACCTCGAGCACGCCGTTAAAGTTGCGCGTATCACCGGTTCGCAAGGCGTTCGCAATGCGGCGATTTTGTACGCGCTATTTGGTACCGCTATGACGCCGTCCGAACTGTGTAAACTGGCCACAGATGACTATTTGAAGTCAGACGGCAAGATTCGCACAAAGCATCTTGTGCGCGCTGAAATTGCCTACAATGGCTACGAGCGTCCACTGTACTGGACAAACAAGAAATTAACTGATTCGATCGATGAATATCTGGCGTGGCGGGTAGCGCCGTCAGCCGGGGTTTGACCTGACGGAAAGTTTGAAATGAAATTGTTTGGACTAGAGAGGCTGCGCCAGGTTTCGCTTGAAGAAGCGATAAAGCTATTTCACCGGAACCCACTCGCATCGTTCACGTATTTTAATCAGACGTACGAATGGCCCGATGCTTCAGACAGATCGTATTTTACCCTGACCGATGTGCAGATTCGAGTGCACGATCATGCATTGGCGGACATGGAGCGGTTAAGCATTACTGGAGGCACAGCGCGAATTCAACACATCGGCGTAGCGAATTCCCTGACTAGGCGGGGGATCGGCCCCGCGCTTGCGAAGGCATTCGCGCTTGAAGCCGCTAGACGTTACGGGGTGGTCCGTATCGTGTTCGCAGAGGATCATAGCAAATACCACGAACGTGGGTACGATGGTTTTTTTGAAAAAATTGGCGCTATACCGCTCCCGGTGGATCTGCGGGTGCAGCGCGCAGACCGGCCTGACTACGAATGGGATCAAGCTCAATGGTAGTGCGAAACTTCAATTGATCGGAAAATTGCCCACGTGTTGACGGAGTTCTGCCTCGCATTAGACCGTGGGGCGGTAGATCGCTGGAAGTGAGTTAGCTCGGGTGGGAAAAGAGCAAAATTTTGACCGGGTACGTGGGTGTTTGTACATGGCGTCAACAACTTGAACGCCTACGAGACAATTTTGAGGGTGACTTACGATGGATGAGACGGCGGTTTTTAGAGATCGGACGTTTGGCAAATTTTTCGGTTTCCCGGATTGTTGCGTTGATGCATATTGTTCGAAGACTTTAAAGCATGGCGTTAGACCGCTTTGTGGGTTTCGCAGATGTGATGCATGCGCGGCGAGGCCGCTGGAGCAGCTAATAAGCGAAATCAACGCGCGGCGGATATGTCCGAAGCCGTTTCCTCTTCCTCCGACTAGCGAGGATTTTCAAACAATATTGAAGGATTCGCGCTTAGACGCTGCGGAGCGTGAATGCATTGCGTCTCACCAGGAAGCTCTTACATCTCGCTCCGATGAGATCAGAGGGACAATAGAGGAGATGCACGCTCGGTTGAGTGCTACGGAGACGAAGTTGGTAGATGACGTGAAACGCGAACCGGCGAGGGAACAATATTTTCGCGCCATGTTTGAAGTTGAGCGAGACGAACAATTGAACGACTTTGTCGAGCGCCAATACCTGATCATGCGCGAGGTGTTTGTTCGTCAAGTGAAGAGCGGGCACATTAAAATTCGCCATTGATTAAATGCGGTTCGCATTTTGGCACTTTACTTTTGGACCAAGCATTCGCGACGTATTGTCGGAAATTTGCGCAAAATTGCAAACTGATCCGAATGCTTGATGGAAAATGATGGTGTCGGCGGGGAGACTTATAATTAGTTATAATTTAAGTTATAAGTTATAATTTCAAATATAAGTTACGATAACCAAGCGCCAAATGGAACCACACACATTTACCTATCAACGACCGGAACTTGCCGCTTCGCTGTGCGATTCCCTCCAAGGCATCGGGATTGCCGATGCTCGATCAGGGTTGTTTCTTGCCGCTCCTCGACGGACCGGCAAAAGCACATTCTTGCGCATGGATCTCTTGCCAGCCCTGCAGAAAAAGGGGTGGACAACAGTCTACGTGGATTTGTGGACCAATAAGGCAACCGATCCCGCCGTATTAATTTCCAATCAAGTAAAAAACGTCCTGGCAAAGTTTGCCGGCGTGATCGCCAAGCTGGCCAAATCGGCGGGGCTTGAGAAAGTGAACGTGTTTGGCGCACTCAGTTTGAACCTGTCATCGCTGTCCCTGCCTGACAACGTCACATTGGCCGACGCCTTGGAAGCGCTGGCGCTCGCATCCAAGACGCCCGTGGTGGTCGTTATCGACGAAGCTCAACAAGCCCTTTCGACACCGGCAGGAATGGACGCAATGTTTGCGTTAAAGGCCGCGCGCGATAGGATCAATCAAGACGGGGAGAATCAGAAACTATTCCTGGTGTTTACTGGATCGAATCAAGACAAGTTATCCCATCTTGTCATTAAGAAAAATCAGCCGTTTTACGGATGCCGTATCGCCAAATTCCCCTTGCTTGATCGAAAGTTTTCTGATCAATATACGGCCCACATCAACGCCAAGCTAGCACCATCCAATCAGTTCAAGGCCGACGATGTATTTGCTGCTTTCAAACTAGTGGGGCACCGACCGGAGATGCTGCGTAACGTGATTGCCGACGTCGCCCTGGATGCCGGTGCCGATACCTTGGCCGCCCAATTACAAACGGGAGCGTCGTCATTCCGCGAACGAATCTGGGGCGAGATGGGAAGTGAATTTGCAGCATTGACCGCTATTCAGCGCGCGGTTTTGGGAAGGCTCATTCAAGAAGGCAAGAATTACTCCCCCTTCACTGACGCATCACTTAAAGCATATAGCGCATTGGCAGGAAAAGACGTCTCGGTTGGTGATGCCCAAGCGGCGCTTCTTGCATTGCGTGAAAAGAATTTAGTGTGGCAAGCGGCATATGGCGACTATTCTCTGGAGGATGAAAGCATGGTGTTGTGGTATCAGAGCAGGAACGCCCTGGAAGCAACCTAGCCGCACAGAATTAACAGAAAATTGGCGTCTTCGCCGGGTGCCGGTCCGCAGCCGGTAATTAAAGGAAAATCATGTTGATACGAGCATTTGCGGTGAACAATGCATCAAAAACAGAATTCATCGCGCAAACAGAAATAGACGCTCTCGGTTTAATGGTGATGGCGGAATCGCGCGAGGAAGAGGCACGGGCAAGGGGGCGGGCGTGGACCGCTGGCGCAGTGCCCTCTTTGCTCAGGAACTGATCGCAGCGATGCGATCCGGAAAGCCCAGAAAGACTATCCAGCGAGAGGCCACGAACGTGGCCATGTCAGCTTGGCTGAGCGGATGCAAATTAGCAATCCATGTTGATCACTACCAGTTCATGCACATCAATATCGGCAGTGACGAGAGTAAATATTTTTGTTGACACACGGAAACATACATGATGTACTGTGTATCGGTTGTGTCGCCAACCCGCATGCTGCGCGGACCCTGTCCGTATTGCCAATCCAAACGATGCTTTAAACCATTAATACAAAAAATCCTTCAAATTGAGTCATGGATTTTGCGTAACACGAGCAGCAGTGTTCTGCAATCAATTGTGATGCCTTGCATTCACGCCATGGCGCAACATCTTTTTGAAAGGGTTCATCATGCTTCCAAATTTCCACACTCAATCCGCAGTTCTGCGAAAAGTCATAAAACAGCAGTTTGACATTGATATCCCGCACCACCAGGCACTGGCGACCGTCGCAAGGATGAATGGTTTTTCTGATTACCAATCCTTGCGACGTGGTGCAGAGAAGGTGAGTCAGCAGCTGTTCATTGGGAACGTGCTGCACACGGTTTTTGGTCCTTCTTATTTTTGCGGCGAGGATGCCGTGGCATTTATTCTCGGGCACCTCTTTAACATGATGAGCAAGGGGAAATATTTCGCCGTAGACGCACGAGGAACAAAAATTGAACCAGGAATTAAGCGCGAAAACTGGATTGGCAGAGAGGCATTATCCCCCGCGCAGCATAGGGAGCAAGTGACGGACGATGACGTGGTGCACTGGAGCCACCCGGCCCACGGGTTAATTCTAGATAGCGAAATTTTCGAGGAGGTGACGATTCTAAGAGAAGGTATGCCGCCAGCGGAAAAAACGAAACATTTGTTAAACTGCATACAAGAGACTGTGTGCAATACCGGATTGATCGTTGTCGGATCAGATGACCAATGGAATTTTGTAAGTGAAATTTCTTCTCATACGTCATTCACACCGGTCTATCATCTGTCAATTTCTTACAATTACATCCTGCGTGGTCGGGGTGCTTCCATGGTCAGCACTGTCATCGACAGAATTAAAAAGGCTGATCCTACGGCAGTGATTGTATGCTGGCTGTTTGAACACGACGACGCCAGTAACGGTGTCGACAGTACGGCCCAACGCATAATTTATTCTGAGCAATCAAGCATTGGTGATCGATACGAAGTGCCAGACTTGGGATTCGTTAGATCCGTTGGTGCTTGCGAATTTTATAAAGCAATTTTGAATACGTTGCGCACGCACGACATTCCGTTTCTTCAAGTGCCGTATTTCAAAGGGCGCAACGCTGTTTATGCGCGAAACCCTCACAATACGTTGCCCGTCACGGCTCAAATATCTGCCGAACAGGATCGGATCGCGCAAGCCCTGCTGGTGCAGATGGTTGATAAAGGAATGATGCGGCTGCGGCCAGATATGGTGGGGCCCTTGCGGATGCTCTGACGCGAGCTGATTTATGCTTCCGCTCTCTTCAGAGAGCGGAAGCCAGCGGTTTCAGGAAATCTACAACAAAGGATAAAGATGAAAATATTTTCTCACGGTTTTGCGGCGACGTTTATCGCCTTTGGTATTTGCGGATGCGCGATTACCGTTCCTACCCATATGACTTTGTCGGATCCAATACACCGGAAATTAATCGACAACCCAGGTAAGGACATTGATGCCATGCGCCGGGCCTGCGCAGAAACGATGCTTAACGCTTCACCTGTGGCCGAGGCAAGTGAAATCGAGGCAAGAGTGGAGGCTACGGGCGATCAGGTAATAATCGGCGTGGATGCGGTATTGGAAAATTTCGGATTTTTCCATACACGCAGGCCGGTATCCTATCGGTGCGAATACCGCGAAGGAAAGCTATTTTCTGGGAGATGGACACGCGGACTGGACTGATAGAGGGTGGGCGGGTAGCAGCAGCGCGTTCCTGCGCCGCCGCCCCCTCAGAACCGTGCTTGCGACTTTCACCGCACACGGCTCAAGCACAACAAAAGCCTGGTACTTAGGCCGATTTTGCGGACAAGTTTCCCGATCCGCTCGTCTTCGCCAACACTACTGCCTGATTCTCATTGCGGGAACGCAGAACCATATTGTTGCCGATGGTTACTCTCTTGCTGAACCCGGATAGCACTCACTGAGCGTTACCAGAATCGCCACAGCCGTTCGACGACTGCTGCACCCGGTGGAAGTGGGCATCCTTTCAGATCGCGACAAATATTGAATCGCTATTCGGACCGTTACAGTCCAACCTTCGCTTTTTTCACCATCCTCTGCCCGCTCCACCAACAGCGCTCCTTGCGGATTGCCTGCCGCCTTCCGATATTTTGAAAGGTTGGGCGATGAATCGGGTTTACCAAGTTCCGCATAATTGACATGCGCGGGTTAGGTTCTGCCTCTTTGCCGACGATCGTTGCGTCCGTGTATTCCCATTTTCAACGAAAATAGCCGATCGTGTGCCTGTTTGGCTCAAGCCTGTCAGCGTCATTTGGCTTGTCACAAATCACGACAATTCAAACAGCAGTTCGCATATGCTAACCATGCCGCGCAGCCTGGCACCTCATCCGCCTTGGCGCTGGCAGAAAGCATCTTTC
>PKWO01000317.1 GCA_003132085.1 Oxalobacteraceae bacterium
GGTTTTACAAGATCCGCTGGCGCCGATTGTCCAGCCCTATGACCGTCTGCCGCAATTGACGCTGCACGCGGGGCGTCAGGACGTCAATGGATTCGATTGGTCGGTTGATGCCGAGGCGGTCCGATTTTGGCAGCCTGCCATGGTCGAGGGCGACCGCTATACGCTGACCCCGACGCTGTCCTACCCGATGATTACGCCGGCCGGGTTTTTCACGCCGAAAATTTCGTTTAATTTCACCAGGTACGATTTGCAAGATCAGGCCGCAGGCACGCCGGGACAGATCACGCGGGCAGTGCCGACGCTGTCGCTGGACAGCGGCTTGATATTCGAGCGCGACACGAATTTTTTGGGGCGGGAGCTTACCCAAACGCTGGAACCCAGGTTATTCTACGTGCGGACGCCCTATCGTGATCAAAGCCAGATCCCGAATTTTGACAGCGCCGATGCAGATATCAGCTTCTCTCAATTGTTTAGCGAGAATCGGTTTGTCGGGGGGGACCGCATCGGCGATGCCAACCAGCTAACGGCAGCGGTGATTACGCGCTTCCTTGAACCGACCGGCGAGGAGCGGGCGCGCTTTGCGATCGGGCAGCGCTATTCGTTTATCCAGGAGCAGGTCACTCTACCAGGCGATCTGCCGAGCGCAACCAGCAGTTCCGATTTGCTTTTTTCCGCAATGGGCCGGTTCTCCAAGCTGTTGAGCGGCAGTGCCGATCTCGACTATAGTGAAAGTACGCATGGCTTGAACCGAGCCAACGTTGCCATGCGCTGGCAGCCGGCACCGAAAAAACTGCTGAATTTGCAATACTTGCGGGACGTGCCGAATGGGATCCAACAATTCGACACTTCCGGGCAATGGCCGATTTTGCAGCGTTGGTATGCAGTGGGTCGGGTAGACTACTCGATACATGACCACAAAATCGTACAGGGACTGGTTGGCATCGAATATAAAGCAGATTGTTGGGTGTTCCGATTCGGCGGCCAGCATACCCAAACGGCTACCAATATCAGTTCAACCTCGACCTTTTTCCAACTGGAGTTAAACGGATTGACCCAATTGGGGTCAAATGCGCTTGAGGCGATTCGCCTCAACGTGCCGGGTTACCAGGCGATTAATCAAGCTACCAAACCTAGTAATCCATGAAGATCGCCATTATTTATGAACTCTTTTCACACTAAGCAAATGGGCACGACTATGATCCCAAACACCAAGCTGGCAGTCATCCTGCTGTGCGGCGCGCTTTGCGCTCAGCCGGGCGCGTGGGCGCAAACTGCTGCCGACACTGCGCAGCACGCGGTACCGACGGCAGTTCCGGCGGCTACTGTAGCGACTCCCGCAGCGACCGCGCCGGTTCCCGCCGCTGCTCCGGCGAAGCCGCGGATCCAGACCCAACTGGCGGATTCGATCATCGTGGTGGTCAACGATGACGTGATTACTCGCAATGATCTGGCTGAGCGCATGGCGTTCATTGAACGCAATATGAAGACGCAAGGAGTGGCCTTGCCGCCGCCGGCCGAATTTAGAACGCAAGTGCTGGAGCGCATGATTGTCGATCGCGCTCAATTGCAGCTCGCAAAGGAAGACGGCCTGCGGGTCGACGACTTGACGCTGGATCGCTATGTCAGCCGGGTTGCCGAGTCGAACAAAATGACAATGCAGCAATTCCGCGACCAGGTAGAGCGTGAAGNNGGCCATTCGGCAAGTTCCGCGAAGCGGTGCGCGACGAAATCCTGATGCAGCGCGTGCGGGAGCATGAAGTCGAAAACAAGCTGCAGATCACCGAGTCTGAAGTGGACAACTATCTGGCTGCCCAAAACGGCTTGGCATCGGCACAGCAAGAGTTGAATTTGGCGCAAATTCTGGTGGGAATTCCGGAAAATGCGACTGCCGAGCAAATCGCGGCGCGCCGGGCGAAGGCGGAAGACTTGCTGCGCCAATTGAAAGCGGGTGCCGATTTTGCAAAACTTGCGGCGACCTATTCCGATGCCAGCGACGCGCTCAAGGGCGGGGAACTCGGATGGCGCAATCAAGACCGTTTGCCGCAGCTCTTTCTTGATGCGGTCGCCAACCTCCAGCAGGGCGACGTGTCGGCGATCGTCAAAAGTGCAAATGGCTTTCATATTGTCAAGCTGGTCGGTAAACGTTCGGCAAGCGTGATGCGGGGTGGCCCGGGCGCCCCGTCGACGGTGCAACAGACCCATGTGCGTCATATTCTGATCAAGGTCAATCAGGTCGTCACTGCGGCCGAGGCGCACCGCAAGCTGGTCGAATTGAAAGAACGTCTGGACAATAAAGCTGCACCCTTCGAGGACTTGGCGAAACTATATTCGAATGACTTGTCGGCATCAAAAGGCGGGGATATCGGCTGGGTCTATCCCGGCGATACCGCGCCTGAATTTGAAAAGGCGATGAATGCGCTGCAGCCGGGCGAAGTCAGCGAACCGGTTCAAACCCAGTTTGGTTTCCATCTGATTCAGGTGGTTGAGCGCAAGAGCGATGACGTTTCCAAAGAGCGGCAACGCCTGGTGGCGCGGCAGGCAATTCGCGAGCGCAAGCTTGACGAGGCGAGCCAGGATTGGCTGCGCACGCTGCGCGACCGCGCTTACGTTGAATTCCGCCAGGAAGACAAGTGATGCGCAATCCAACGTATTGCGCGGCGCGGTGAACCTGCGTCCGCGTATCGCCATCACCTGCGGCGAGCCCGCAGGAATAGGTCCTGAGATTTCAATCCGCGCGGCGTGGCAGTTGCGCTCCAGCGTCGATTGCGTGCTGATAGGCGATGCCGCATTTTTGGCGATGACCGCGGCGGCGATCGATGCATCGATTCGGCTCGTCGCGGTGTCGCTGCAAGCGGTGCGCAATGACGGCTTGCCGACGTTCGGCACCGAGCGCATAGCGGTGATCGATTGCCCGCTGGCGGTGCCGGTTATTCCCGGTCAGCTGAACAGCCAAAATGGCCGTAGCGTGTTACAGACTCTTGACGTCGCGGTTGAATGCGCGCAGCAAGGGTGGGTCGATGCCATTGTGACCGCCCCCTTGCAAAAAAGCACCATCAACGACGCCGGCGTGCCTTTCACCGGGCACACCGAATATCTGGCCGAAAAAACCGGTACGCCGCAGGTGGTCATGATGCTGGCCGGCGGCGATGCTCCGCCGCTGCGGGTTGCATTGGCGACCACGCATTTGGCGTTGAAAGACGTCGCAGCCGCGATTACCTTCGACAGCCTGTTGCGTACTCTGCAGATTGTGCACAATGACCTGCGCGTCAAATTCGGTGTGGCGCATCCGCGCATCCTGGTTGCCGGTTTGAATCCGCATGCCGGCGAAGGCGGCTATCTGGGGCGTGAAGAGATCGACGTGATTACGCCGGTGCTGCAAGCAGCCCGGGCGGCGGGCATGGACGTCAGCGGACCCTATCCTGCAGACACCTTGTTTCAACCCAAATACCTGGAGCAGGCCGATTGCGTGGTCGCGATGTACCATGACCAGGGTTTGCCGGTGTTGAAATACGCCAGTTTCGGGCAGGGCGTCAACATTACGCTGGGCTTGCCGATTATCCGCACCTCGGTTGACCACGGCACCGCGCTGGACTTGGCGGCGGCAGGCGTCGGGCATGCTGACCATGGCAGCATGGTGACGGCCATCAACATTGCGGCGCAGATGGCGGCAACGCAATCCACCCGGCCCGGCCGCGGCCGGCGCACGCCGGCGCCAGATTGATGAAACACATACCGCGTAAGCGCTTCGGTCAAAATTTCCTGACCGATCAAGCAGTGCTGCATGACATTATTCGTACCATTGACCCGAAGCCGGATGACTCCATGGTGGAAATCGGCCCCGGTCTGGCGGCAATGACGCGTTTGCTGCTGGAGCGGTTAAAGCAATTGCATGTGGTCGAACTGGACCGCGACCTGGTGGCGCGCCTGAACAAGAATTTCGACCCGGCTCGCCTGATCGTGCATGCGGGGGACGCGTTGCAATTCGATTTTTCCAGCATTCCGGTAGCCCCCGGCAACAAGTTGCGCGTGGTCGGCAATCTGCCCTATAACATTTCCAGCCCTTTGCTGTTTCATCTGACCCATATTGCGCCGCAGGTGCAGGATCAGCACTTCATGCTGCAAANNCGGTGATGCTGCAATGGCGTTATCGGATGGAGCTGATGTTCATCGTGCCGCCGACCGCTTTTGATCCGCCGCCCAGGGTTGAATCCGCCATCGTGCGCATGATACCGATTGCCCAGCCGTTGGTCTGCGACCAGAGCAGGCTGGAACAAGTCGTGCTGAAAGCCTTTTCGCAGCGCCGCAAGGTGATCCGCAATTGCTTGGCTGGATTATTTACCGAAAATCAATTGATCGATGCGGGAGTGAATCCGCAGGCGCGGCCGGAGGGGGTTCCGTTGGAGCAGTTTGTCGCACTGGCGAATCTTGCGATGTAGCGACCTAGCGGCAAGTCGGGATCGCCAGATGCAACCCTTTAAGCCGCTGTGCGTTCGATTAACTCGATCTTGTATCCATCCGGATCCTGCACGAAAGCGATTACCGTAGCACCGCCCATGACCGGTCCTGCCGCACGGGTGATCGTGCCGCCGCCCGCCTTGATCAACGCGCAGGTTTGATGCACGTCGTCGACCGCGATCGCGATATGGCCGTAAGCGGTGCCGAGGTCGTAGCTGTCCACACCGTAGTTATACGTCAATTCCAATTCGGCATGTTCGGGATTGGCGCCGTAGCCGACGAAGGCGAGCGTGTATTTTTGCTCCGGCCGGTCGGTGGTGCGCAATAATGTCATGCCGAGCAATTTGGTATAAAAATCAATTGAACGCGGCAGATCGCCGACGCGCAACATGGTGTGCAGGATACGCATATTTTTCCCAATGTTAACAAGTATGGCGGCAAGATACCGTCTTCGATAGACGATTTTATCAGAACGTCGGCAAGGTTTCCGGCGCGCGTTCGCGCAAGGCTTTTTTGGCAGCCTGGAACTCCGGAAACACCGACTGCACGGTAGCCCAGAAGCGCGGGCTGTGATTCATTTCGCGCAGGTGCGACAATTCATGCGCGATCACATAGTCGATCAGCGGCAATGAGAAATGGATCAGGCGCCAGTTGAGGCGGATCTTGCCATCGGCGGTGCACGAACCCCATTGGGTCATCGCGGACGACAGCGCGAACGAGCGATAGCGGACATCCAATTTTTCGGCATACATTGGCAGGCGCGCGGCAAATATCGTCTTGGCTTGTAGTTGCATCCAGCTTTGCACCCGGTCCTTCAACTGTTGTTCGGCAGCCTCTGCCGGCAGGCACACGGTCAGTTCGCGGACAATTGCATCGTAGGCGATGCCGGTCGCGCGATCGGCGCGTATGCGTAGCGTGATGTCGGCGCCCAGATAGGGCACGGTGGCGCCATCGCGCCATTGCATTTGCGGCTGCAGGCGGTGCACGGACCGCTCGCGCCGTTCATTCAATTTGGCAAAAATCCAGCGTTGCTTTTCGTGGATGGCATTGTCGATTTCAGCCAGGGTGACCCATTTCGGCGCGGTAATGCGCAGCCCGTCNNCCGGGCGAGCGGCCCGGTGCGGGACGATCTGCCGAGGGGGGCGTGAAAAAATCGGAAGAAAAAAAATCCAGCTGCAGCGCGAGCTGATTCGGGTCGGGCAAAGTTTGTCGTAGCAGCTTTTTCAAAGAGGCGAACAACTTCTATTTTGTCGAATAAACGTCGGGTGAAATAACGCGCATTTCAGATTCTATCCAATTTTCAACCTGTTGCATTAACGCCACCGGAGTCAGGCCGCCCGGCGCAATCGGTTTGCCGATCGATACGGTAACCAGCCCCGGCTTTTTGATCCAGGAATTCTTGCCCCAGCATTCGCCGGAATTCAATGCGATCGGCACCACCACGGTGTTGGTTTCAACGGCAAGCCGGGCGCCCCCGCCTTTATACTTGCCCGTCTGGCCGACCGGGATGCGGGTACCCTCCGGGAACATGATAACCCATTGTCCGTCGGCCAGACGTTTCCGGCCTTGCACC
>PKWO01000090.1 GCA_003132085.1 Oxalobacteraceae bacterium
AACTCCAGCATGCGAATCGTCACCGAGATATGATTGTTGATAATTTTCCGCTCTTGCGGGTTCAGCGTGCCGGCATAAATGGTCAGGTTGTCCAGTTCTTCCTGATCGAGGAAGTCGCGCTCTTCGCCGTCCACCCCGTTCCACCGGTAACGCGCGATCTCCCTCACCCGCTGCTGATCTTCAGCGCGCATTCCTTCGCTGCCGATATTCGCGCCGTGCAAAAATTGCCGGTCGTCATCAAGGCGCGCCAACTCCTGCGCGCATTGCCGGTCTATTTCCGCTTCGCGCAATGCGTCCCCGCCGGCAGCCAGTTTTTGCTTGAGCGCACGGATCTCGGCGTCCCGTTTCAATACTTCAAAGCGGGTATCGATATGGTGTATGCGGTCGAATATGGTTTGCAGCTTGGTCTCTTTTTCCGCCACATGCACCGGTGTCGTGATTTTCCCGCAATCGTGCAGCAAGCCGGCCACCCATAGCTCGCGCCGATCGCGTGCCGTCATCGTGAAATCCGCCAACGGCCCTTCATTGGTCGCGTGCACCGCCTCGGCCAGCATCATCGTGAGTTCCGGCACCACTTGGCAATGGCGGCCGGTGTTCGGTGATTTTTCGTCGATCCCGATGTTGATCAGATTGACGAACGACTCAAACAGATTTTCCAGCCGCCATATCAATTCCTGCTTGGTAATGGCAATCGCGGCCTGGGATGCCAATGCCTCGATAAAGCGTTGATCGGTATCCGAAAAAGGGCAAGTCCGCCCGGTCTGCGGATCGGTGGCGTTGATTAATTGCAGCACGCCTATCAATCCACCTTCGTGATCCTGCATCGGAACGGTCAGGAAGGATTGCGAATGATACTGAAATGTTTCATCGAATTTCAGCATGCCGGAAAAATTGAAAATCGCCGCCTTGTAGACGTCCGGAATATTGACCGATTGGCCGGTATTGGCGGCAAATGCAGCGACGGCGGCAAGATTCTTGGCGCCGCTTTCATCCACCAGCGGAATATTCGGGATATTGGTCGCCTCTCCGCTGGCTCCGCCCCGGTATAGATTCAATGAATCATTGATTGAAATGCTGAAGCACAAGCTTTTCTTGTCGGTGCTGACGCTATATAGCGTTCCGCCATCGGCTTTGGTGATGTTCTTTGCCGCGTTCAGGATTTTTTCCAGCAGCAAGTTGACGTCATGACTGCTGCCCAGTTCGACGCTCAACTCGGTCAACTGGTCCAGTCTCTGCGCAATGTCGGCGTACTTGGTGTCCTGCATGAATATTCGGGCCTGTTAAGCTTTTTGAAAACCTATAAAAACCCCACCGTCGCAACTATGTTAGAGCGATCAAAAAACAAAATGATCGCCGCATTTGAGCGCTTCGAACGAACGCCCTCTTGCATCGGTTCTGAGTTCCTGCATGATCACTTCTTCCTGCCCAGGCTTCAAGTGATAAATCAGAAAATCGGTAGAGTGAGGCATGGTCTGGATATCGTCAATCAACGATTGGGGGCAAAAATGACCGGACACCGCGGCAAGGTCCGAATCGGCATTGGTAAATGAACAGTCGACGATGACTTTGGCGAGCTTCGCTTCGCCCTTCATTTTCTCCCACAAAGCGGGCGTTGCGGCCATGTCGCCGGTGAACAGGAATCCGGCGTCTTGGTTGCGCACCCAATAACTGACCGCATCCACCGCATGATTCACCGGATTGGCGGTAATCAGGCGGCCCTCCAGATCAAGGGTGACGCCCCGCTGCATGGGTTCCCAGCACAAAACCGGATTGTCGGCGGTCGGAATCGTGGTGAAATCCGGCCAAATCAGCCAGTTGAAAAAATGATTTTTCAGGGTCGCAATGACTTCTTCGGTCGCATGAATGGTGACCGGCCCGACCTTTTTCCCGAGTATGGCGTCTGCCAGCAGTGCCAAACCGGCTATATGATCAAGATGGCTATGCGTCAAAAACACATGATCGATTTTGACCAGTTGCTCCATGCCCAGGCTTGCCAATCCGGTGCCGGCGTCGAGCAGAATATCGTCGTCGAGCCAAAGGCAGGTCGTCAGCCGCTCGCGTCCGCCGATCCCCCCCGCGCATCCCAGCACCTTGAGGTTCATGGCGCGTCACTCGAAGGCTTCCTGCGACTAACCGATGTTGGTGCCATATACCGCCTCCCTATGGNNGACATTGCTTAAACGCATCATAATTCTTATGGTAGCCTAAGTTTAGTGTATCAGGAAACTTTTTGGCTTGACGTGTTTCGGCTTGAAACCGCAACCGAATTGCAACGATTGCCTGCCGCTTCCGGCATGGCCGACTGCGGCATCGCATGGTTCGCACTTTATTCCGATAACAATTCAACATTTTCGCCGCTTCCATGATACATTTTTGATATTGGCGTATCGTTGTTGGCGCGGACGTTCTGGTTCCAGACCGTGCAAACGGCGGATTAAGGCGGCATCTTTATGAGTGCAACGCAATGAGTACGGTTCTCAGCACGCAGCGCGGCGCCCCTGTGGGCGCGGATGTTGATAGCCGGTTAAGTTTCTCGAAGAAACTTCAGGCAGTCACCAATAAAATACACGCGGCCGACAACATCGACGGCATCATGCTCGGTCTGTCGCAGGAAATTTGCGATCTGTTCGGTTGCGACCGGCTCACCATCTATCTGCTCAGCGAAGACAAGACGGCGATCGTCTCCAAGGTCAAGAAGGGACTCGATTCGTTCAACGACCTGAAGCTGCCAATCTCGAACCAGAGCGTGGCCGGCTATGTGGCGATGACCAGATGCGTCGTCGGCATACGCGACGTATACGACGCCGCCGAGCTGAAGGCCTACTCGCCGGAAATGCATTTTCAGCGCGGCGTGGACCAACGGACCGGGTACCGGACCAAGGAAATGCTGGCGGCGCCGGTGATCGATGCGGCCAATGGAGAGTTGTTGGGCGTAGTGCAACTGATCAACAACCTTCGTGGCGGGCCGTTTACGGCAATTGACGAAGAAGGCGTCAAGGAATTGTGCGAAACCCTCGCCATCGCCTTCACCCAACGCCGCAAACCGGTCGCCGCCATTCGGACCAAATACGACGCGCTGGTGTCGCAGGCGATCCTGTCGCCGTTCGAAATGGAACAGGCGACCCGTCTGGCCAGGGAAAAAGAAGTCAATGTGGAAGATATTCTGGCCAGCGAGTTCAACCTCAAGTTGTCGACGATCGGCCAGTCGTTGTCGAAATTCTTCGGCGTCCCGTACGAACCGCATCATCCCGACCGGATCAAGCCGGTCGACCTGCTCAAGAATCTGAAACGCCAGTACGTCGAACAAAATCAGTGGTTGCCCATTGAAGACGGCAAGGATGGATTGGTGATCCTGGCCATTGACCCGGAACAGGTCAAAAGCGCCCGCATCATCAACAATATTTTCCCCNNCAAACTCAGTTTTCGCGTGACCACCTGCGCCGAATTCAATCTGGCGGTCGCCGATTTCTACGGCGCGGCCGGCGACAACACCTCGGTCGGCGAATTGCTGTCCGGAATGGATGGCGATGAAGAAGACAATAGCGAATTGTCGGCAATCGACCTGTCCGCCGCGTCCGAGAATGAACTGGTCAAGCTAGTCAACAAGATTATCGTCGACGCCTTCAAGCAAGGCGCATCGGATATCCATATCGAGCCGCGTCCCGGCAAGGAAAAAACGCTCATCCGCTTCCGCAAGGACGGCTCGCTCGAAAATTATATTGAAATTCCGTCAAGCTATCGCAATGCGCTGTCGGCGCGCATCAAAATAATGTGCGATCTCGATATTTCCGAGCGCCGCAAGCCGCAGGACGGCAAAATCAAGTTCAAGAAATTCGGCCCGCTCGACATAGAATTGCGGGTCGCGACGATTCCGTCTTCGGGCGGCGTCGAAGACATCGTCATGCGCATCCTGGCTGCCGGCGAGCCGATTCCGCTGGACAAACTGGGCGTATTGCCGCACAACCTCGAACGCCTGAAAAGCGTGATCAGCAAACCCTACGGCCTGTTTTTCGTGTGCGGCCCGACCGGCTCCGGCAAAACCACGACGCTGCACTCGGTGCTCAGTTTCCTGAACAAGCCGGAGACGAAAATATGGACCGCCGAGGATCCGGTCGAAATTACCCAGAAGGGACTGCGCCAGGTGCAGGTGAACCGCAAGAGCGGGCTGGATTTCGCGACTGCGATGCGCGCTTTTTTGCGGGCCGATCCGGACATCATCATGGTCGGCGAAATGCGCGACAAGGAAACCGTCGGCATGGGCATTGAAGCATCGCTCACCGGCCATCTGGTGTTCGCGACGCTGCATACGAATAGCGCGCCGGAATCGATCGTGCGCTTGCTCGACATGGGCATGGATCCGTTTAACTTCGCCGATGCGTTGCTCGGCGTTCTCGCGCAACGGCTCGCCAAGCGCCTGTGTTTGCACTGCAAGGCAGCGTACGAACCGGAGGCTGCCGAAGTACGGCTGCTGCTGGAAGAGTACTGCCTGGAATTGATGAACACCAAAGCGTTCCTCAACGACCCCGAGGCCGGCTATGCACGCGTGCTGGATTCCTGGACCAAGCACTATGCGAACAACAAAGGAAAATTCACGCTATACCGGGCAGTCGGATGCGAACAATGCAGCGGCGGCTACAAGGGCCGCGTCGGCTTGCATGAATTGATGATAGGCACGGAGCCGGTCAAAAAGTTATTGCAGGAACATGCGCGCGTCGCGAAATTGCTGGCGGCCGCGCTGGAGGACGGCATGCTGACGCTTAAAATGGACGGCATCGAGAAAGTATTGTCCGGCATCACCGACATCAAGCAGATTCGTTCTGTTTGCATCAAGTAGCAACCCACCGCCGCTTTTCGCACCGTTTTTTAATTGCAATATAGTTTTTTGGGCGCGGTATTATTTGTCGTCGATGTATTCCCTGTGCCGGAATTACCGGCGCTGCTGGTCTTGCCGCTGGTGCCGCTTGTGCTGTTTGTGCTGTTTGT
>PKWO01000011.1 GCA_003132085.1 Oxalobacteraceae bacterium
TGCCGGCCAAGGCGCCGCCGGCAATGTAACCCGAAGCCAGCAGCACGCCCGAACTCCGGTCGCCGGCCGCTTGTTTTTCTTCTTCGGTCTGGCGTGCGTTGTGCGCCAATTTTCCGTTGCGTTTGTCCACCAGCCAGCGCACCATGCCGCCGATAAATAACGGCGCCGATGACGAAAGCGGCAGGTACACGCCGACCGCAAACGCTAGCGACGGAATGCCTGACATCTCCAGCACCAAGGCGATCATCACGCCGAACAATACCAGCGTCCACGGCAATTTGCGGTCGAGAATGCCTTTGATAATGTAGGACATCAGCACCGCTTTCGGAGCGTCGTATTTCTTGACTTCGCTGCCGTCCGGCCGCTTTTTATACGAGCCGTTGATGCCCGGGTCGACCAGATAGACAACCTTGCCGCTGTCGTCCACCAGATATTTGCCGGCTGGACCGCCGACGATATCGGTCTTGTGCCATACCCGGTAGGTATTCGCATCCTGTGCCGCCTGCGGACCTTGCAGCACGGCGGTATCGGTCAACTTGCCGGCGTCAGTGGTGAGGCCGGGTGCGACCTGGGCTGCGGGGACATAGACGGTGCCCGCATCGTTGAGTTTCAGCAGGATGGGGCCGAGAACCAATGCTGAAGAAAGCGCGCCGGCCAGAATCGCGTACTGCTGCAGGCGCGGGGTCGAGCCGACCAAAAAGCCGGTTTTAAGATCTTGCGAGGTGGTGCCGGCATTGCTGGAAGCGATACAGACGATGGCGCCGACCGACAGTGCGGTCACATAATATTGGCCGCCGGTCCAACCCATCAGCAGGAAGATCAGGCAGGTGAACAGCAAGGTCGCCACGGTCATGCCGGAAATCGGGTTGGAGGAAGAACCGATTTCGCCGGTAAGACGCGACGATACGGTGGCAAACAGAAAACCGAACACCAGGATCAGCAATGCGCCCAATACGTTCATGTGCAGCGGCGTCGCCAGCGTGATGACGACGATGATGGCCAACGAGCCTATCATCACCCATTTCATCGGAATGTCCTGGTCGGTACGCAATGGCAGCGCCACCTCTATGCTCGCGCCCATCCCGGCCAGACCGGCCCTCAGGCTGCGCCAAATGGTCGGTATCGCCCGTATCAGGCTGACCAGGCCGCCGGTCGCCACCGCGCCGGCGCCGATATATAACACATACGCCCCGCGTATATCGTTCGGCGTCATCGCGCTAATCAGTTTGGTGCCTGGCGCGATCGGCACCCCCAGGTGCTCGCCGAAGAATTTGATCATCGGAATCAACAGCAAATACGACATCACGCCGCCGGCCGCCATGATCGATGCAATGCGCGGGCCNNGCGCGGGCCGATGATGTAGCCGACGCCAAGCAATTCGGGAGAAATCTCGGCGCCGATCGAAGCGCCTTGCAACGGCGCGCCGAACACTACTTCCGGCGTATCTTTCCAGCCTTTGAAGGCCACATTCAGCACTTTGTAGAGCAGGCCGATGCCGAAACCGCCGAAAATGACTGCGGCCCGCTTACCCGCATCGTCCTGCCCTTGTTCGCCGCTCTTGCCGATTTCCCCTGCCGCTTCGCGCGAGGTCTCGGTCGCAGCGGCCTTCAGCACTTCGGCGCAGGCTGTGCCTTCCGGGTATTTCAATTCATTGTGCTGCAGAACGATCATCGTGCGGCGCATCGGAATCATCAGCAATATGCCGAGCAAGCCGCCCAGCACGCCGACCAGCATGACCCGCGANNAGAATGGTCGAATCCTTGCCGCCCAATTTATGCGTCAAGCGAAATAGCGTGATGGCGATCACGGCAACCGGAATCGAGGCGCTGACCGTGAGCCCGACTTTCAACACCAGGTAGAGCGCCGACGCGCCGAACACCATGCCGAGTATCACGCCCATCAGGAGCGCGCGGAAGCTGAGTTCGGGAAGATGCGCGCTAGCGGGGATATAGGGGCGCACAGCCGGGATCAACGGATCGTTAGGCATTATTATTTACCTTATTGTGTTGGCAAAAAACGGGCAGACGGACATCGTGTATCCGGCTGGCCCATGCAGGCGAAACTTTCATGAAAATAGCTTGCCTGGGCTTAACTTGGCTAGCCCGACAGACAGTTTGACGCTAATTTATCATGAACGCGGATCGTATCATAAGCAATCTTCCCGTTGGGAAAAGTTTGAAACCGACGGTTTATCCCCAAAACCAAGCGGCCGACTGCCGGATGGCGATCGGTTGTCGGTCGGCGGAAAAAGAACGTGGACTAGTATAGTGTTGCATGCTTGGCGGCACTTAAGAAAACCGACGCGTTTGGCCTTGTGGCTAGGCGCACACCGCAGCGATACCGAGGTATCGCGAGGATGTGCAACAACGCCACGGGGCCAAAGGCGCGGTTTTATGTGCCGTCAAGCTTGCAACACTACACTAGCTGCCGCGCAAGCCGGCCGAACCGAGTCCAATTGGCGCCGGCGCCATATTGGCGATGCGGGAGAACAACTGTGCGTATTCGCCCGCAGGGCCTGACCAAGGGCTGCCGTTGGCGCTAAAAGCAGCCTCGATCTCGTCCCAATCCTCCGGCAACAGCGCCTGACGCGCCATCGGCATCACCTTGCTCTCTTCCTTGTTCATGTGCTGCCACTGGGACGCCACATATGCGAGCACCGCATCGCGAAATGCCTGGAATCCGGCCGCGCCGGCCTGGACGTAATGGACCAGCGAACGGTTCAGCGCAGCGGTCATCAAGCGGCCTTGCCGGTGTTCGGCTTCCAGGTCGTCCAGAATCAAGGCGGCTTCGGCCGAGCGCCGGCGCAACCTGGAAAACAGATATCCATCCTCTTTCGGGTGGTGGACTTTTTCTGGTACTTCCGTAACGTATTCGATCATTGCCGCCAGCAACTGGAAATCCGCATCCAAATTATCTTTTTCGATGCCGTCCACCACGTACTTCAAGCCGTGCAGCACCGCAGCGAGCGCGCGATGTTCGTCGTGAATGATGTCGATTGCATTGATGCTGAGGACTTTTTCTTTGGACACCACGCCCAGCCAGCGACTGAGGAGTGCCGGGTCGGCTGCCAAGGCGCCGCTTGCCCCTTGATAGACTATCCGCCCCCGCTCCAGCACGATGGCTTGGCGGGTGATCGGCAGAATTTGGCGTGCATGTTGCTCCACCAGAATCACCGCCATGCTGCCCCCGCTTACCATCTGATCGATAATCTGCAGCAATTCCTGCGCGATCAGCGGCGCCAGCCCTTCCAGCGGCTCATCCAGCAGCAGAATCCTGGGGTTCAGCATCAGCGCGCGTCCCATCGCGAGCATTTGCTGCTCGCCGCCGGAAAGCTGGTTTCCCATGTTGTTGCGCCGCTCTTGCAGGCGGGGGAATGTCGCATATACGCGCGCCAGATCCCAACGGCCAGGGCGAGCGACTACCGTCAGGTTTTCTTCCAGCGTGAGAGAGGGAAAAATATCGCGTTCCTGCGGCACCCAACCGAATCCAGCTTGGGCGCGCCGATGGCTCGGCACCATTGCCAGGTCGCTCCCTTGATAAATCATGCGCCCTTTGCGCAGCCGCGCCGCGCCCATCAAGGTTGCCAGCAGCGTGGTCTTGCCCATGCCGTTACGGCCAAGCAAGGCCAGGCTGTCGCCCTCCTCGACGACGAAAGATATATCTTCCAACACGGTGGCGTCGCCGTAGCCGGCCCAAACGTTTTCCAGACGAAGTAATTCAGCCACCGACGGCCTCCCCAAGATAAACTTCTTTTACGCGCGGGTGGCGGGCAATCGCGTCCGGCGTATCCTCGACCAGTAGCGTGCCGTTGACCAGCACCGAGATGCGTTCCGCGAACCGGAACACCAGATCCATGTCATGCTCGATCAGCAGAATGGTCACTTCGCGCGGCAATTGCGCAATGGTTTCAAACAGTTCCTGACTTTCGCTGGTCGGCACCCCGGCCGCCGGTTCGTCCAGCAGCAATACCCGCGGCTTGGCCGCCAGCGCCAGTGCTATTTCGATCAGGCGCTGGCGCCCATAGGCCAGGCTGCCGGTCCGTTCAAAAGCCACGTCCAGCAATCGCAAGCTAGCCAACAGTTGCGCCGCCTGGTCGGCGGCTTCGGCATAGGCGCCCACCGGGCGCCACCAGCGCGCCCCCAGACCACGCTGTTCACAGACTGCCATCGTCACCGATTCGAGCACCGTCATGTCGGCAAACAACTGGTTGATTTGAAAGGTCCGCACCAATCCGTGCTTGACCCGCACGTGCTGGGCCATGCCGGTCACTTCCTCGCCATTCAAGAAGACAGCGCCCGCAGTGGGGGTCAAAAAGCCTGTCAACAGATTGATCAGAGTCGTCTTGCCGGCGCCGTTGGGGCCGATCAGCGCATGGCGCGCACCCTCGGTCACGTTCAGGCTGACATCGCCGGTGGCGACGAAACCACCGAATTTCTTGATCAGATTGCGTGTTTGCAACGCGTAGCTCATTGTGCGCTCCTCACGCTGTCCGTTCTATTCTGAAGAGCCTGGCTCTTTTTGACGAGCCATGCGCCGACCCGCCGCAGCCCGCCCATCACGCCGTCGCGCGCAAACAGCACGATCACGACCAGCAGCAGGCCAAGCCAGAATTGCCAGTATTGCGGATTGATGTCGGACAATAGGTGACGGGCGACCATGAACACGATCGTGCCTATCAGCGCGCCATACAAACAGCCGGTACCGCCCAGCACCAGGATCAACAGCAGCTCAGCCGAACGCTGGAAGCTGAGCACATCGATCGACACGAACTGGTTGGTTTGGGTCAGCAACGCGCCGGCCACCCCGGCATAGGCTGCGCCCACCGTATAGGCGAGTACCAGCCGCGACTTCACCGGCACGCCCAAAGCCGCCATCCGCAAACCATTCTGGTGGATGCCGCGCAGGCTCTGGCCGAATGGCGCATGCACGATGCGCCGCGCCAGCCAGAACATGATGAACAGCACCGCCGCGCAATACAGGTAGGCGGTGCGGCCAACCATATCGAACGAATACAGACCAAGCAGCGGTTTCATTTCCACGCCTTGCAAACCGTCCACGCCGCCGGTGAAATCGGTCAGCTTGTTGGCCAGTTCGAACAGCATCAATGACACGCCCAACGTCACCATCAAGCGTGTCAAGTCGGTGCCGCGCAGCAAGAGAAAGCTGGTGCCGAAACCCACCAGCGCCGCCACCAACGCAGCCACCGCCAGCCCGAGCAACGGGTCGCCCCAGCCGTACTTGGCAAGCAGACCGGCGGCATAAGCGCCAAGTCCGAAAAAGGCGGCATGGCCGAGCGAGACAATGCCGGCATAACCGAGGATCAGGTCCAGCGACAGCGCGAACAGCGCGGTGATGGCGATCTGGCTCATCAGCAGCAGGTTGTTGCTGAACGCGAAGTAGCCCAACACCGGCAGCAGCCAGAATACATATTCGGCCGGATGCCAGCGCGAGGCATGGCGAAACGGCGCCAGATCAAAGCGGGCGAGTGCGTCTTGCGCCGCAACGGCGGTAATCGTTTTTTTCACTTCCATTCCTTGGCTTTATTTCGCTGCGCCGCGCCCGAACAGGCCCTGCGGCCGGAAAATCAGTGTGGCAACCATGACCGCATAGATCACGAAAGAACCGACCTCGGGCACGTAATATTTTCCGGCGACGTCGGTCACTCCAAGGATGATGGCGGCAACCAGCGATCCCTTGATACTGCCGCTGCCCCCGACCGCTACCACAATCAGGAAATAGACGATGTACTTGATCGGAAATCCAGGGTCAAGGCCCAGCATTTCAACGCCAAGCGCGCCGCCGAGCCCAGCCAACGCCGATCCGAGCGCGAACGTCAGGCTGAACACCCGATCGACGTCGATGCCGACGCCGCGCGCCGCGCGCGGATTATCCACCGAGGCCCGCAATTGCGCGCCGAAACGGGTGTGCACCACCATCCACTGCAGCAGAGCGGCAATGCCGAGCCCAATCGCGATCAGGAATAGCCGATAAATGCCGATGTCGAGGCCTGGCAGGTTGATTTGCCCTCGCAGAAATTCCGGCAGCAGCATCGGTTGTTGTTGCGCGCCGAAAAAGTAGTCCGCCGTCGCAATCGACATGAACACCACACCGATTGAAAACAACACTTGATCCAGTGCGGATGCGGCATACAAACGCCGATACAACGTGCGTTCCAGCACCACGCCGACCACGGCCGACATGATCGCCACCAAGGGGAGCGTCGCCAGAAAAGGCACGCCGAAACGATTGAGCAGTACGACACAGGCATACCCGCCGAGCATGGCGAAAGCGCCGTGGGCGAGATTGATGAAGTTCATCAAGCCGAGGGTCACCGACAGGCCCACGCTAATGAGGAACAGCAGCATCCCGTAGGCGAGCCCATCGAACAGCACGCCCAGCAGACTGGTAATCATCGATATTCTTGGCTATGGAGGAGGTGTGGCGGCCCGGTGCCTGCACCGACGCCGCCCACCCTATACGCTCCGGCGCGGCGCGCCGGCGGCTTACTTGTTCGGGTCCTTGACGTTCAAGAA
>PKWO01000122.1 GCA_003132085.1 Oxalobacteraceae bacterium
TCGCTGAAAATATCGCCTACGGCAGGCCCGGCGCCGGCCGCGCAGAAATCATCGCCGCCGCCCGCGCCGCGCACGCGCACGAATTCATCCTGCGCCTGCCGCAAGCGTACGATTCAATGGTCGGCGAGCGCGGCCAAGGGCTTTCCGGCGGCGAACGCCAGCGCATCTCGATAGCACGCGCATTGTTGATCGACCCGCGCATCCTTATCCTCGACGAAGCGACCTCTTCGGTCGACTCCGAGACCGAAAAAGAAATTCAAAAGGCGTTGGAAAACCTGGTACAGGGCCGCACCACTATCGCCATTGCGCACCGGCTGTCGACACTTCATCGCGCTGATCGATTAGTGGTGTTGGATGCCGGCCAAGTGGTCGAAGAAGGCCGACACGAAGACTTGATGGCGCGCGAAGGCGCCTATTTCCGTCTCTACCAGGCGCAAGCCCGCAACGTCGATGTCGACATGGACGATTCAGCCTAAGGACAATGCATATGACGACGACAGATTTTACATTGAGCCGCAATCGCTTCGGCCGCCTGACACTGACCTCTGTCGACAGCCAAGTTCATGAGGATGTCGCGCCGGTGCGCGCGTTTCCGATTCAAGCGCCGGATGACGGCATCGGCATGGTCTGCACCGATGGCAGGGAAGTCGCCTGGATCGATCGTTTGGCGGATTTGTCTGCGCCGAACCGTCAACTGGTCGAAGAAGAACTGATCAGTCACGAATTCATGCCGGAGATTCGACGTATCGCGCATGTCACCAGCTTCGCCACGCCCTGCACTTGGCATGTCGATACCGATCGAGGCGAGACTGAGTTTGTATTGCGCGGCGAAGAAGATATTCGCAAGCTTGAGGGAGCCATGCTGCTCGTGGCCGATAATCATGGAATTCATTTTCTCATCCGCGATATGGCCGCGCTGGACAAGCATAGCCGGAAAATTCTGGACCGGTTTTTGTAGCAAACCGCCGCAGGGCAAGTTGGCTGCTATAAAATCGCGATTCTTCGTAACGATAACCGATTCAATAGCCACACGAGCAGAGAAGCGGCGACAGTCAAGCCAAATACAAGCCCGATCCAGAACCCGGCGGCCGCCATCGGTGTTGCCGGACCCCACGGCAACCAGGCGGGCGCGAGTCCCAACACGCAACCAATCGGCAGCGAGACGACCCAAAACGCCGTCAGGTGTATCAGCATTGGCCTTCGCGTTACCTTGTAGCCCCGAATCGCGCTTGATGCGGCCACCTGGGTTGCATCCGAAAGCTGAAACAATGCGGCAAACAACAGTAAATTGGCGCTCAATGCGCGCACCGCAGGGTCTGAGGTATACGCGGCAGCAATTTGATGACGGCATAGCGCGATAAAAGTTGCCGACAGCATGCCAAAACCGAGCGACATCGCCACACCCACCCAGGAAACAAAGCGCGCGCGCGCCGGATCGCCCTCACCCAACGCATGGCCGACCCGAGTAATCAAACCGATCCCGAAACTCAGCGGCACCATAAACACCAGCGAAGAAAAATTGAGCGCAATCTGATTGGCGGCCATAGTGACGACGCCGAAACGCGCAACCAGAAGGCACACCGCAGAAAACGCGCTCACTTCCGCAAAATAGGTGACTCCTATTGGCAGTCCCAGTTTCAGCATGCTGCCGATCTGTTGCCAATTCGGCCCCTCCCAGCAGGTAAACGGATAGGTTTCACGGTAAGCCGCCGCACGCATTATCCACCATACCATGGCGCCCAGCATCAGCCATAAACCGACCCCGGTCGCAATCGCGCAACCGACCGCGCCGAGTTTTGGCAAACCCCAATGCCCGTATACCAGCAGCCAGTTGACAAAAATATTGAAGCACAAACCGCCTAATGCGATAGCCATCATCGGTTTGGTCTGGTTCAGGCTGGTGCTATAGCCGTACAGCGCGCGGTAAGCGGTGAAGGCCGGCAACCCGATACTGATCACATGCACAAAGGTAGTTGCCTTGTCGCGTACCGCCGCATCCAAGGTAAGAAAGTCGAATAGGTACGTGGCAAGATTCGCTGCCACGAAGGCAATGACGCCGATACCCAATGCCTTCCATAGTGCTTGCCGGACGACATGCGGGATTCGGCCCAATTTGCCTGCCCCTACCTCATGAGCAACCAGCGCGTTGATCGCCATCATCACTCCCATTACCGTGACGATTACGATCGACCAGATGGAAGCGCCCAACGAAACTGCAGCAAGGTCGGCAGCGCTGACATGCCCGGTCATGGCTACATCGGCCACACCCATGCCGACCGTGGCAAGTTGCCCAATCAACATCGGCCATGCCAATTGCCACAGGGCGCGAACTTCTACTCGGATCGCCGCAAGGCGATCGTGATTATGTTGGATCATGGTGCGTGAGAGCTGCGGAATCCGGCATTTTACCGAGTATCCCGCAAAGGGTAGGAAAAATATGGCTTTTCAGGTCGACGCGCGAGTCACCGTCGAGGAAACCACAAGATCTCCGCGCGGAGATCACTTCATCTAGTCAGCATTGCCGGATTTATAGTGCTTGCCATTTTTCCCTATGGCGACGAGACGTGAACCGGCGCACCGCGGCGACCAGTCGCCCGACATTGCAGCTAACAGCCAAACCGGCATAAAGAAAGCAGGCATTATAACGCAGCAACCGGCCGCCGAGATTACCGGCTGCTCAAAATCGCTTCCCGCACAATCGGATAAATCTGCTGCTTCCAGCGTCTTCCGCTAAAAACGCCGAAATGTCCGACCCCGGTTTGCATGTGATGCGATTTCAGGTAGGGCGGTATGCCGCTGCAAAGCTCATGCGCGGCCATGGTCTGGCCGATTGCGCAAATATCGTCACGCTCGCCCTCCACCGTCAGTAACGCAGTATGGCGGATGGCCGCTGGGTTAACGATGCGGCCACAGCATACCAGCGTCCCCAACGGTAGAGAGTATTCCTGAAATACCTGCTGGACAGTTTCGAGATAAAACTCGGCAGTCATATCAAGTACTGCGAAATATTCCCGATAAAATGCCCGCGTGATCTCGGCCTTTTCCAGATCCCCTTCAAGCAAACTGTCATACAGTCCGCGAAAGGAATTGACATGGCGCTCCGGGTTCATGCTCATGAAGGCCATCAACTGCAGGAACCCCGGATAGACTCTGCGCCCGGCCCCGGGGTAGCGCAACGGCACCACGTTAATGAGGTTTTTTTCAAACCACCCGATCGGCTTACTGATGGCCAGTTCGTTTACTTTGGTCGGATTGATCCGGGCATCGATCGGCCCCGCCATCAGCGTAAGGCTGGCCGGCTGGGCGGGGTTGCGATCCTCAGCCATGATGGCGGTAGCAACCAATGCCGCCACGCAGGGCTGGCAAATTGCGACCATGTGCGCACCCGGCCCGACAATTTCCAGGAATTTAATCAGGTACATCACATATTCGTCCATGCCGAAGCGGCCTGCATGCAAAGGCACATCGCGCGCGTTGTGCCAGTCGGTAATATAGACATCATGATCGGCCAGCATCGTGCACGCAGTCTCGCGCAGCAACGTCGCGAAATGCCCGGACATCGGCGCCACTAACAACACGCGGGGCAGTTCGGCTCCCCCCTCCTTCTTAAAATGTAACAGCGTGCAAAAAGGTTCAACGTGTGCTGCTTCCTCTTCCACCATCACTTCGTAACCGGTGTCGCCGGTACCGATCCAAATTTGATTAAGCCCAAAGTCAGGACGGGTATGCGTAATTTCGGTAGCGGCAAGCACGTGACAGGCGACCGCCAGTTTACGCGCTCCCGGATATTGGCTATACCACGGGGAGGACAACCCTTCGGCGGCAAACTGCGCAAAAAGGCGCATTTGTGCCATCACGTCAGAATGCGCTTGGTAGGCTTGATACTTCATGGGCTCTCCCGGCTCGCGTCGATGGGCTATGTGAAAAGCTTTAGCAAGTTGCAGGCCACCGCCTCTGGCATGAGGTTTGCGTAGCTGCCTGCGGTGCGTTTCACCTTCATCGTCCGGAGTTACAAGGGAATAGCGACATGGGCTCAGCCACTCTCTCGATCAGCAGCAAAAACTATTCTTCGTGGTCGATGCGCGGATGGTTGCTGGCAAAGTTTGCAGCGCTTCCTTTCGAGGAAGAGGTGATCTCATCGGACGATCCGGCAATGCGCGCCGAGATTCTCTTGCTGGCGCCGTCCATGCTGGTACCGTGCCTTACCCACAGCGGCGTAAAAGTATGGGATACGCTGGCGATTGCCGAATACTTGAATGAAATAAAACCCAAAGCCGGATTATTGCCTGCCGACCGTGCGGCCCGCGCCCACTGTCGTGCCATCTGTGGAGAAATGCATTCAGGCTTTGCCGCATTGCGCTCTGCACTGCCGATGAACCTCAAATCACAGTTTAAGAACTTCAAAGTATTGCCGCGCGTACAAGCCGACATTGATCGTATTGCAACAATTTGGCACCACTGCCTGGAAACTTATGGCGGCCCCTACCTATTTGGGGAACAGGTATGCATGGCCGATGCGATGTACGC
>PKWO01000401.1 GCA_003132085.1 Oxalobacteraceae bacterium
CCCAGCAAGGCGTCGAGTTTGCCTGGTGCCGGTTGTTCTACCTTCACGGAGAAGGCGAGGATGCACGGCGGTTGGTGCCTTATTTGCGCGCTAGGCTCGCAGCGGGCGAGCCAGCCGAACTGACCGCAGGCGCGCAAATACGCGATTTTCTTGATGTACGCGAAGCCGGCCGAATGATTTCCAACACCGCATTAAGCAACAGGCTTGGACCGGTCAATATTTGCTCCGGCGTGCCCGTTACGGTGCGACAACTTGCGGAGCGCATCGCCGATGAATACGGACGCCGCGATTTGCTAAGATTCGGCGCGCGCCAGGACGATCTCGTCGACACGCCGTGTGTGGTCGGTGTCTGCCACGAGGCATCTTCATGAACAATAAAGGCCTAAGCAAGCTGCTCTATTGTCAGGAGCAATTGCCGATTTTCCAGAACCGCATGTATGACACTGAAGAGGAGGCCAAGGCTTGCCCCAAAGGAGACGTTTGGCTGGTAGAAGACCAACTGACCGGACTCGTGAGCAATGCCCATTTTCGCCCTGAGTTGATGGTGTACGATGCCCACTATCAAAACGAACAAGCTCTGAGCCCTCTGTTTCATGAGCACCTCGAATCCGTATCGCAGATCATCGATAGATGTGTGGGGCGGAATTCCGTTGTTGAAGTGGGGTGCGGCAAGGGCTTCTTTCTCGAAATGCTATTGAGTAAAGGTTTAGACGTTACCGGTTTCGATCCGGCCTATGAAGGCGACAATCCTAGAATATTGAAGCATTATTTCGACTCCGGAGTCGGCATAAAGGCAAACGGCTTGGTTTTACGGCATGTGTTGGAGCATGTCCAGGACCCATTCGACTTTCTGCTGCAATTGAAAGAAGCCAATGGCGGCAACGGCAAAATTTATATTGAAGTGCCTTGTTTCGAATGGATATGTCGGCACCGGGCATGGTTCGACATTTTTTACGAACACGTAAACTACTTCAGGATTTCAGACTTTCATCGTATGTTCGGGACCGTCATCGAGAGCGGTCGGTTGTTCGGCGACCAATACCTTTATGTCGTCGCGGACCTGGCAACCATCAGGAAGCCGGAAATGAATCTCAACGATAGGGTGGTTTTCCCTGAGAACTTTACGGGCAATCTTTTTCAGCAGGGTCCGGCGGAGCCAAATCCGGCCGCCATTTGGGGCGGGGCCTCAAAAGGTGTGATTTTTTCGCTGCTCAAAGCGCGATCTGGTCACCCGGTTAGCACCGTCATCGACATTAACCCGGCAAAGCAGGGCAAATATCTGCCGGCAGTGGGGTTGTTGGTCAAATTGCCCCAAGATGCTTTGGCGATGTTACCGAAGGGATCCCCAATATATGTCATGAATTCTAATTACCTGGACGAAATTAAAATGATGTCCAATAACGCATACCAATATATCGAGGTCGACCATGACTGATTTCAAAAATGAAATAGCAAAACGTATTGCCGCCATCCCGGCCAACAATGAATTGTGCGAAACCGCAGCGGCATTCCTGCTTGCCTCGACAACCCCGAAATACTGTTACAACTTCTCTTGGCAGGGACGCCCCATTATCCAATACCCGCAAGACATCGTTGCCATGCAGGAACTGATCTGGTCAATCAAGCCCGACCTCATCATTGAAACCGGCATTGCGCACGGCGGCTCTCTAATTTTCAGCGCATCGATGCTTGCGCTACTGGATATGCGCGATGCCATCGAGGCGGGCGAAACGCTCGACCCCGCGGTGTCTCACCGCAAGGTGCTGGGCATCGACATCGACATCCGGGCCCACAACCGTGTTGCCATCGAGGCGCATTCCATGGGATCGCGCCTTCAGATGATCCAGGGGTCAAGCATTGCGCCTGAAATCATCGAGCAGGTACGTGCCGTTGCCGCTGACTATTCGCGCGTGCTGGTCTGTCTGGACAGCAACCACACCCACGACCATGTGCTGGCTGAACTGCAAGCCTATGCCCCACTTACCAGCAAAGACAGCTACTGTGTGGTGTTCGACACCGTGGTCGAGGACATGCCCGGGGAAATGTTCCCAGACCGCCCCTGGGGGCCCGGCAACAACCCCAAAACTGCAGTATGGGAGTATCTGAAGACCCACCCGGAATTCGAAATCGATAAGGGCATTCAGCATAAGTTACTGATTACCGTCGCACCCGACGGATACCTGAAGCGCGTTCGTTAAATTCGAAACCACAGGTTCTAGCATGAAAAATCCGCCGGTGACCCAATCGGGTCTCTGCGGCTTCTCCTGTTTTCAAGCGTGGCCGAGGCTTCATTGCACTCTTTTTTCGTTTCCAGCAGTCGGCCTAGATTGATTAAAGCATGTAACAGCAGATCCCTTTTATCCGGTGATGTTCCCATATCATTGACACGGCGCTGGGTAGGCCAGCAGCTCTGAAAACGTCCACCGATGATCCGTCACGTTTGTTGCCATGGCCGGGGTCTTAGGCCGAAAGATCCGATCTATGCTGCGGCTGGGCGTTTCGGTGGGGATGAATCAAATCGTAGCAGACCACGCGGATGGCGAATTTAGCATTCAATCAGCGCATCGAACGGGCGACGGTCGGTACCTTGCGCGCCAGATGGGCGTCCCACAACCGCCAGTCAAGATTTGAACGTTCGATATATGCAGTGTTGATCGTATTGGCTTGGTGACTTATCCAGTCGGGCGAGAACGCTTTCTTCGCTCCCGTAGATCACTTTGCGTTCGACTTTGATCACCTGCGCACCCTAGCGATTCTTATGAACCGTGGCGTAATCCAGATCTGCATCAATGAATCTCTCTGGATTACAGCTTCGCCCGGGTTTGCCCGTTGGCTCTGGTGCAACCAGCGTGTGAAACAGCTAGCCTAGAACCGTGTCGTAATGGGGCAGTTCATCCGAAATAAATAGGGGCTTACCTTGACAGCGGGCGGTCAAATCCTTTA
>PKWO01000146.1 GCA_003132085.1 Oxalobacteraceae bacterium
CCATTGCTTCCAGGGGAATGGCGTGAGGTTTCGCCGTCAGAGCTGAAGTCTGAGCTTGGATAACGATCCGGCTCGGCGATCGCCATGACAACCGCCGTATTCTGGTGAACATGCATCGAAAACCCTGCCGCATGCGCAGCATCGACATATCTTTCTCTTTTTTTGACAATCCTTGTCAACCGGTCGCCATCTACCCCGTTAATTGACCTGATTCATTTGAATCATATTTCGTTAACATGTTAATTGAAAGACTACAAAAATGAAAAACCTAATCGCTGCTTTGGTTGCTGGCCTGTTCGCTGTTTCCGCTTTCGCTGCTGACGCTCCTGCTGCTTCGGCACCTGCTGCTTCCAAGTAATCAGCGATTGCTTGTTAAAAAGCCGACCTTCCGGTCGGCTTTTTTTTGAATATCAATTCCGCAAGTCCAGCCACGCAAATCCCTGCTCCTGACAAGCCGCCATCACGTTGACTTGGCCGGCATCAAGCACGCCGCATAATGCTGCAAGCGCCAACGCCGGCGTATTGTTTTGCCGGCTCAAGTGTGCGCAGACCACGGTTCTCAGGCATTGCTTATCGATCGCAGACAGAATCTCTGCGCTGGTTTCATTCGACAAATGACCGTATGCGCCGGCTATCCTGCGTTTGAGTGACGGCGGGTAAGTCGATTCGGCCAACATCCTTCTATCGTGATTGCATTCAAGCACCAAGGCATCGCATGCGCCTAGCGCCTCGATGACGCGCGGTGTAGCGTGACCGGCGTCGGTCAGCACGCCAAGCTTCCGGCAACCATCGCCGACAACATATTGCAGCGGTTCGCGTGCATCGTGCGGCACTGTATAGGGAAATAGTTCGAGATCGCCGATTGCGACACGATCACCGTCACGGCAAAAGTGCATGCTGACGCCGTCGGACGACGCTTTCACCGCCTGATAGGTGCCGCAGCTCAACCAGACCGGTATCTGATGGAGGCGGGCAAATTTGAAAACGCCGCCGACGTGGTCTTGGTGCTCATGGGTGACGACGATGGCGGAGATATGCGCCGGTTTCATCTGCAGCCGAGCCAGGCGGGACTCCACCTCGCGCAGTCCGAAACCGCAATCCAGCATGACCGTTGTATTGGCGCTGCCGGATGTGGCTGAAATCAATAGCGCATTGCCTTCACTGCCGCTTCCCAGACTGGCGAACTTCACAATTCATCCCGGGAAGCAGCGAAATTACGCAAAAAACTTATTTGAGCTGGTCGTTCAACAAGTTCAGGATTTTCTCGCCGGCGCTCGAATTCTCCGGCTTGCCGTCATTGTTAAGAACGACGATCTGGCTGGTTGCGCCGGTTTCCTTGACCGACACCCGATATTTGAGCGCTTTCGAAGCGTCATCGCTGCTGCCCCATGAGAAGAGCTTGGACATGAATCCCTTTTCGCCGGTTTGCGCGTCTTTACCTTCATCAACATAACGAACGAAAAACAAACCTTGCGTGCGGTCGCGATCTTCAACCGTAAATCCTACCCGGTCCAACGCCAACCCGACGCGGCGCCATGCCCGGTCAAAGCCCTCGTCAACTTCGACATAGCCGCCATCGGCGCCCTTGACCAATTTCGAATGCGCCGGCTCCGTCGTGCCGTTGGCTACCGCAGTTTTCGCGATGCTCGGGTCGTTGCCGAGCCGCGCCATCAGTCGCGCCAGAAACTCCGCTTCAAGGCCGGGGTCGGACGGACGGGGTTCCCACTTCACGCTGTCTTTTTGCGCGCCGGAGAGTACTTCCTGAGCGCCGCGATGACTGATGTAAATCTCGGTTGAGCCATCGGCAGCGCGTTCCACGCGGGTGCGGAATTTGTCGCGCTCACCGGTGGACCACATGGAGTCCAGCACCTTGCCCAAGGTCTCGCGAATGATGTCGGACGGAATTTTGGCGCGATTTTCCGCCCAATCGGTTTCCATCACCCCTACTGCAGGCTGGTCGACATTGACCAAAAATCCCGACTCTTGCCAGAAATCTTTCAACTGCGGCCATATTGCTTCAGGCGATTGCTTGACCACCAGCCAACGCTGATTGCCATCGCGTTCAATATGCATGCCGGAGATGGCGTTGACCGCAACCGTCGTGGTCGGCGTCGCGGCGGCGACAGTACCGGACTTGGAATTGTACTGAGAAAGCGTGGCAATCCCGTTACCGGCTTCGGGAACCTGATAACGATTATCGCGTTGCAACTGAGTCAGATCCGGCGGAACTTCCAGCGTCGGCGAGCGTGCCACCTTGGCGGCGCTTTTGTAATCGATCCGATCAGGCTCCAACGCCGAAGAAAAGGAAGTGCAACCGGAAAGGCCGGAAACGCCGGAAAGCGCAAGCGCGCAAAATAGTCCACGTTGAACAATGCTGCGTTGAGCCATGTGAAAGTTCTTCCGAATAGTCATGTCGATACTGAATGAGTTGGTTACTGAGATTGCTGCAAAGCCAGGCACGCAGCGCGGCTATTCCAAGACGCCCGATTCGCGCAACGCGGCACGGACGACATCGTGATACTCGTTGCCCAAACCTACCAACGGCAAGCGGATGCCGGATGATATCAGCCCCATTTGGGTCAGGGCCCATTTCACCGGTAATGGATTCGGTTCGACAAACAACTTGTTATGCAATGGCAAAAGCTTGTTATTTATCTCGATCGCTTCCTTGACGCGGCCATTCATCGCGGCAATGCAGAGCTGTTGCATCGCATGCGGCGCAACATTGGCAGTGACGGAAATATTGCCGCGTGCGCCGCAAAACATCAGTGCCATCGCGGTCGCATCGTCACCGGAATATACAGCAAACGACTGCGGGGCAAGACGCAACAAATCGGCGCCGCGTGCAATATTACCGGTCGCGTCCTTGACTCCGACAATGCCGGGGACCTCAGCCAAACGCAATATGGTCTCGTTGGCCATGTCTGCCACCGTACGGCCAGGTACGTTGTACAGAATCACCGGAATATCGACCGACTCGGCAATCTTCCTGAAATGCTGATACATGCCTTCTTGCGTCGGGCGATTGTAATACGGCACCACCAACAACGACGCATCGGCGCCAACCTTATGCGCAAAGCGTGTCAACTCAATCGCCTCGGCGGTCGAATTGCCGCCGGTGCCGGCAATGATGGGAATCCGCTTGGCGCTCTGTTTGACGGCGACCTTGATTAATTCACAATGTTCGTCGACCGACACGGTCGGCGACTCGCCGGTGGTGCCAACGATGACGACCGCGTCTGTGCCCTCGGCAATGTGCCAGTCAATCAATTTTCGCAAGCTGGGTAAGTCCAGACTCCCGTCTTCATGCATCGGCGTGACGATCGCAACTATGCTGCCCTGAATCATAGTGATATTAGTAGTAAAGATGTAAATGTTCGATTGTAGCGGATAGGCCGCCCAAGTGGGGCAGGTTTGGCATCAAATCAGTGGAAAGCGGCGCGCGGCAGCACCAAAAGCAGACTTTACCAGGCAAATTCTCTGCACCATGGCCGGCTTGGGCAGGTCGACGTAGCCGTCTTCAAAAGCAATCACGCGCATGGCGGTAGAAGCGCCGGCGCGAGCAATTTCCAGCAATTCGCCGGGAGCCAACAAGAAATCGGGATTCGACGGCTTGCCGAATTGCGCGTTGCCGTGCGCAAAAGTCTCCGCAATCAACACGCCGTCGGGAGCCAAGCTATCGAAAAGATAAGGAAATAAAGGGCGATGCAGGTAGTTCGCGATAACGATGCCGGAAAATCGATTTTCGCCAAAAGGCCAGGGAGCGCCGCTTTCCAAGTCGGCCTGCACAGTAGAAATGCGCTCTTCCGTTATCGACGCCAACGCCTCGCTGTCGCGATCCACTGCCAGCACCGTGTGCCCGGCTGCCGCGAAATAGCGCGCATGACGCCCGTAGCCGCATGCCAGATCCAGCACTTCGCCACCCGGAACCAGCGGTGCGAAGCGTCTAACCCACGCGGAAGGCTGATCGATAAACGGATGACTTGTCATGCCGGAGCTTTCAAAAATAGCAAGCTAACATGAATAAGGCACAAAACCGGCGCTTGATCGCAACCGGTTGTCAACTATAGCTTAATCCCATTGCCTCGCGCACGTCACGCATGGTTTCCTGCGCCAGTTTGCGCGCCTTGTCGCAGCCGTCGGCGACAATAGCCCGCACCAATGACGGATCGTCCAGATATTGTTGGGCGCGCTCGCGCATCGGTTCCTGTTCCTTCAGGATCGCATCGATCACCGGCTGTTTGCACTCAAGGCACCCGATGCCGGCGGATTTGCAACCCTTGACTACCCATTCCTTGGTGGATTCATCGGAATAGACTTGATGCAATTGCCATACCGGGCATTTTTCCGGATCTCCTGCATCGGTACGACGCACGCGCGCCGGATCGGTGGGCATCGTCCGCACCTTCTTGGTCAAGGTCTCCTTGTCCTCGCGCAGCGTGATCGCATTACCGTAACTCTTCGACATTTTCTGCCCATCGAGACCCGGCATGCGCGACGCGGCCGTCAGGCGTGCCTGCGGCTCAACCAGGATCAGCTTGCGGCTGCCTTCCAGATAGCCGAACAAACGCTCGCGGTCAATCATGCTCAGGTTCTGTGCGTCGTCGAGCATAGCCTTGGCCTGCTCCAGCGCGTCCTCCTTGCCCTGCTCCTGAAACGCGGTACGCAATTCGTTGTAGAGCTTGGCCCGCTTGCCGCCCAATTTCTTGACTGCTTCACGCGCCTTTTCCTCGAAGCCTTTTTCCTTGCCGTAGATATGATTGAAGCGGCGCGCAATTTCACGCATCATCTCGACGTGAGGCACCTGATCCTCGCCGACCGGCACCAGGCTGGCGCGATAAATCAATACGTCGGCCGCTTGCAGCAACGGATAGCCGAGAAAGCCATAGGTCGACAAATCGCGGTCGGACAGCTTTTCCTGTTGATCTTTGTAGGTTGGAACGCGCTCCAGCCAGCCGAGCGGCGTGGCCATCGACAACAGCAAATGCAATTCGGCGTGTTCCGGCACTTTCGACTGAATGAACAAGGTCGCCTGCGAAGGGTCCACCCCCGCCGCCAGCCAATCGATCAACATGTCCCAGGCGCTGGTCTCTATGATGCTGGGGTCATCATAGTGAGTCGTCAACGCGTGCCAATCCGCAACGAAGAACAGGCAAGGCTGCTCGGTTTGCAACTTTATCCAGTTTTTCAGGGCGCCGTGATAGTGGCCAAGGTGCATGGCGCCGGTTGGGCGCATACCGGAAACAACGCGATCGGGATACATAGTCGGTCAGTTTAGTAAGAAATTCAGCGGAGCAATGATTAATTGCAAGATTTTTTCAGTAATGAACATTAAAGGACCGATCCAAAAACTGAATAGCAGGTTGGTCATCGCCAAAATCATCACGATAAAGAAACCATAAGGCTCGAGTTTCGCCACTTTGAACGCATATTTGTGCGGCAGCAAGCCAACCAATACGCGGCCACCGTCAAGCGGGGGAAGCGGAAACAGATTCAACGCAAAAATCACCAAATTGGTCAGAACCCCGGCGTTCGCCATCGCAACGAAAAACGTCTCCTGGACGTGCGACGCTTGCAGTGCCACCAGCAACAGCAGCCAGATCAACGCCATCGCGAAATTTGCCGCCGGACCGGCAAACGCCACCCACACCATGTCGCGTTTCGGGTTACGCAGCTTTCCAAAATCAACGGGAACCGGTTTGGCATAGCCGAAAATAAACGGACTCCCGGTTGCGGCGGTAGCGGCGAACATCACAATCGGCAGCACTATCGTACCGAACGGATCAATATGCTTGGCGGGATTCAGGCTGACCCGCCCCAACATATAGGCGGTTTTGTCGCCAAAATATCTGGCAGCATAGCCATGAGCTGCTTCATGCAACGTAATCGCGAACAAGACTGGCAATGCATAGACTGCAATTGTTTGGATAATTTCATTCATGGGCTGGATTTTATCAGAGGGCGCGCGCCGATCTCAGATAATTCAAGAAATCGGTTGCTGCGCCGGAGTAGCGGCTGGGCGCCGGTAGGTGAATCCGCCCCGCAAGGTTCGCGTTTGCGACTCCCTAAAGACCGAATTGCGCGATATCCCCGCGCCCTTGGCGTATCAGTATCGGTTGTTCGTCGGTCAGGTCAATCACTGTGGTGGGTTCAAGGCTGCACGAACCGCCATCGATTACCAATTCAATTTGTTTCTCCAGCCGGTCGCGTATTTCTTCCGGATCGGTCAAGGGCTCTTGCTCATCCGGCAAAATCAGCGTAGTGCCCAATAGCGGCTGGGCCAATTCCTCCAGCAGCGCAAGGGCGATGCGGTTTTCCGGAACCCGAAGGCCGATCGTTTTGCGCGATGGATGACTCAAGCGACGCGGCACTTCCTTGGTCGCTTCCAGGATGAAAGTATAGGGACCCGGCGTGGCGGCTTTCAGCAAGCGATACTGGCGATTGTCGACCCGTGCATACAATGCAATTTCACTCAAGTCGCGGCACAACAGGGTCAAGTGATGCTTATCGTCGACCGCGCGTATGCGGCGCAGACGTTCGACCGCATGCTTGTCATCCAATTGACATACCAGCGCATAACAGGAATCAGTCGGCAATGCGACAATGCCCCCCGATTGAATAATCTGCGCGGCCTGTTTGATCAGCCGCAATTGCGGATTGTCAGGATGAAGTTGGAAAAATTGGCTCATAAAAAGGGGAATATCAGACGGATAAAGCGCCGCGCTCCATATTTTTAAATGGGGCCCGGGGCGAGAAATTCAAGGAGGCCTGTGGAGATATCGCTCGCGAAAAACAGAGCGCCTGGCGAGACAATCGGCCGGCTAGGGCAACCAATCGTGCCAAACAGGAATAACAGTATCCGGCAATGGCGGCAACGCGCCCAAGTCAACCCGCGACTCCGCCGGCCCGTGGAAATCCGAGCCGCGCGAAGCCATCAAGCCGTATCGATTCGCAATCCTGGCGTAATAATCGTATTGGTCGACAGTGTGGCTACCGGTCATCACTTCCATCGCCGCGCCGCCGTATTGCTTGAATTCGTTCATGAATTCATCGAACGCGAGGTCGGAAAATTTGTAGCGCCCGGGATGCGCAACCACGGCGATGCCGCCGGCGTCACGTATCCATGTTACCGCCTGCCGCAAGGTGGCCCAGCGATGCGGCACAAAACCCGGCTTACCCTCGATCAGATATTTGCTGAAAACCTCGCTGACATTATTGCATATCCCTAATTCAATGATGTAGCGCGCGAAATGCGTCCTTGAAATCAAGTCTGGGTTGTCGGCGAATTTCAACGCCCCCTCAAATGCGTCGGGGATGCCGGCCAGCGCCAACTGCTGCGCTATCTCACGGGCGCGTTGTTCCCGTCCGCTACGCGTCGCCGCCAATCCGTTGACCAATGCCGAATTGGTTTCATCAATATGCAATCCGACGATATGCACGGTTTCTCCGGCCCAGGTGACCGAAATTTCCACTCCGGCTACATAGCGCAACCCAAGTGCGGCGGCGGCCGCACGCGCTTCGGCAATTCCGCCTACTTCATCGTGATCGGTCAATGCCCATATGTCGACGCCGTTCACTTTGGCGCGTGCAGCAAGCGCGGCCGGCGCGAGCACGCCGTCGGAAATACTGGAGTGGCAATGGAGGTCTACGTTAAGCATCGGAAAGCGGCCAAAATGAGGATAGTCGAACTAACATACGTAATACCACGTCATTGTACGCTGTTGAAGCGAAAGCCTTGAAGACCGAGCAAATCGGCTGCAAAACACGGCGCGCTGTTGCAGGCGTCAGTCCAGAAATTGCTCAATCAATTCCGCCAATGCCTGCGGCTGATCGTGATGCAGCATATGTCCGGCATCGGCAATCATCGCCGTAGTGAGTTGAGCAATAAATCCCATGCGTCGATCGATTTCAATGCGGGCTTGCTGCTTGGAACCCATCCAGCGCCACACATCGGTGTCGGCTGCTTCAACCCACAGGACCGGCGCCGCAATCGCCTTCCAGCATGCCATCACTTCGTCGACCCGATACAAAATCGGGCTGCTGCGCTTGTGCGCCGGATCGCCCAAAATTTCCCATTCGCCGCTGGCGTTTGGGGCCGACCAATGGGCAGACAGGAACGCTGCCCGCTCATCGGTCAGGCGCGGGTTGGTTTTTTGCAAGCGCGCAGCAACGTCGGCCAGTGTTGCATAAGTGCGCAAAGCAGACGGCTCGCGCAACTCCGCAAGCCACTTGGCATAACGGCCCGGCGCTTGCTCGGCACGCGTTGCCGCCATGCCGAATCCCTCGAAATTAATCAGCTTCTTAATGCGTTCAGGACGCACGCCGGCGTAAATGCACGCAATATTGCCGCCCATGCTGTGGCCCAGCAGATTAACCGCTTGGTCCGGCGCGGTGCATTCCAGGATTGCATCCAGATCGGCGACATAGTCGGCAAACCAGTAGCTGTCGGCGCCGGATTTGTCGGTGAGCCCGAAACCGCGCCAGTCGAACGCGATCAGATGCCAGTCGCGCCGCAGGCAATCGACCATGAATTGAAACGATGCCGACACATCCATCCACCCGTGCAGCATGAACAGCATCGGTGCGCCCTGCGCTCCCCAATGACGAATATGGTACCGCAAACCGCGGATCGTGATAAATTCAGAATGAGAAGCTTTCATATCAGTAGTAAAGGCCAGTAAAAGGGCAATCCAAAAAGAACGGTCGTTCGATAATTATACCGGAGGCTACATGAACCCCGCTCGCGACAGCCTGCAGACCGATCAATACGACACACTTTACCGCGAGTTTCGCTGGCAAGTGCCGCCGCACTTCAACATCGCCGAGGTATGCTGCGCGCGCTGGGCCAGCGAGCCGGCCCGGATTGCACTGTATTGCGAAGACGAAGCGGGTGCCACCTGCGAATTGACCTATGCGGCACTGCAGATGCACGCCAATCGTTTGTCGAATCTATTGCGCAAACTCAAGGTCGGACGTTTTGACCGCGTTGCCATCATCCTGCCGCAACGTGCGGAAACCGCGATTGCCCATATTGCATGCTACCAATCAGCGGCCGTTGCAATGCCGATGTCGATCTTGTTTGGCCCTGATGCGCTGGAATATCGCTTGCAGGATAGCGAAGCGGTACTGGCTATCGTCGATGCGACGGCGCTGCCGAGGGTGCTCGAAATACGCGCGCGTTGCCCGGCACTGCGCCATGTGCTGGCGATTGATTGCGGCGCTGCCGACACGCTGGACTGGCACGCGGAAATAGCCGAAGCCGGCGCCGACTTTCAGGCGCACGAAACGCGCGCCACCGACCCTGCCATCCTTATCTACACCAGCGGCACCACCGGCGCGCCCAAAGGGGCGCTGTTGCCGCATTCGGCCATCATCGGCAATTTGACCGGGTTCGTGGCATCGCAAAACTGGTTTCCGCAGCCGGAAGATGTATTTTGGTCTCCTGCCGACTGGGCATGGACCGGCGGCCTGATGGATGGGTTGCTGCCGACGCTGTACTTCGGCAAACCGATCGTCGGCTATCACGGCCGCTTCTCGGCCGACACGGCGTTTCGCCTGCTTGAAAAATATGC